>CAYJHC010000050.1:0-14313 GCA_964370075.1 uncultured Oscillospiraceae bacterium
GAATTTCAGAAGAAAAGCTTAAAAAAATATTTAACCGTTTCTATAAGGATGAATTTTCTAATGAACATAATGTAGGAATTGGATTAAACTTAGCCAAACTAATAATCCAAAAGGACAGGGGAATTGTTGAAGTTACATCTAAGTTAGGAGAGGGAACTACTTTTAAAATAAAATATTTTGCATAACTTTTATATAATATGTGCCGTTAAGCCTATTGATAATCTGAAATTAAAGGAGTATAATTTTATGGTAGGTTACAAAAATAACAATACTTAATTAAGGAGGTATTTTATGGGTTTTATTAAAGCGTTTACTGGTGCAATAGGTGGTACTTTTGCAGATCAGTGGAAAGACTTCTTTCAACCTTTGCCAGGTGTTTCGCCAACAGTGGGGGTATACCCAGCAGTGCCAGTAGGGCAAAATGCAGGACGTGGAGAAAACACTAAAGGGTCAACTAACATTATCACAAATGGATCTAAGATATTAGTGCCTGAAGGAACGGCATTGATTACCTTTACGGAGGGCGGAGTTACTGGACTAATCACTGAACCAGGTGGGTTCATCGTAAGTGACGATGATCCAAATGCAAAATCTATTTTCTCTGGTGATGGAATTGTAGATTCGATTTTTAAGCAAACTTGGGAGAGATTTAAGTTTGGTGGGCAACCAGGTTCCTTCCAACAAGCTTTTTATGTAAATATGAAAGAAATACCAGGTAATAGATTTGGCACACAAGCAGAAATTTATTGGGATGATGCGTATTTAGGGGCTCAGGTAGGAGCAATTACTAGAGGTACTTATTCTCTAAAAATTGTGGATCCAATATTATTTGTTAAGCAATTTGTTCCGGCAAATGTTTTTTCTACGGGTGGTGTATTTGATTTTGACGATATGGATAATCCGGCTTGTGAGCAACTATTTACAGAAGTAGTTGGTTCATTGTCAGGTGCATTTTCAAACTATACAAATGATCCTAGCATGGGGAATAGAATGTCAAGAATACAGGGAGACCAAGTAGGTTTTGCATTAAGCTTATCTGCGGCAGTTGAAGAAGGATATCAATGGAAATCTTATAGAGGACTTCAAATAGAAAAAGTTGCATTAGCTGCAATTGAGTATGATGAAGATACTAAGGCGCTTCTAAGTGATGTTAAGAAAGCTGATGCGTTAAGTGGATCTAGAGGAAATTCCTTCATGCAACAATCGGTAGCACGTGGATTCCAAGCTGCAGGAGAAAATCCAGATGGTGGCGGAGCATTAGGCATGGGCTTCATGGGAATGGGAATGGGAGCTGTAGGCGGTGCCATGGGTGGACTGCAACAGCAACCACAACAAGGTCAACAGCAGATGTATCAACAACCAATGCAAGGCCAACAACAGATGTATCAACAGCAGCCGATGCAAGGCCAACAGCAGATGTATCAACAGCCGATGCAAGGCCAACAGCAGATGTATCAGCAACCAATGCAGGGACAACAGCAAATGTATCAACAACAACCAATGCAGGGACAACAACCAATGCAAGGCCAGCAACCTATGCAGGGGCAACAACCTATGCAAGGGCAACAACCTATGCAAGGCCAGCAACCTATGCAGCAACAAGCACCTGCAGAAGATCCATATGCAAAATTGGCAGCCATGAAACAATTGCTAGATCAAGGAGTTATTTCGCAAGCAGAATTTGACGAGGCAAAGGCTAAAGTATTAGGAGGGTTATAATATGGCTGATAATAATACCAAAAAATCTTTGTTTGATAAGGTTAAGGGCGCTGTAAATGATGGAGAAAGCTTAGTAAATGATACTTTTTCAAAAATTAAAGAAGAAGCTTCAGCAATGGCAAATGGCAAGCAGGAACCTAGTTATGATGATATTATTTTAACTGAGGAGAAGGCTTTTACTTCTCCCGAAGAAGCAGTAAAATCAGAAACTCAATCTGAAATGACAACTGAAGAAGGAAAAACTGAAAAGCCTGCTGAAGCTGATAATCCCGGCTATAAGGTGATTAATACTAATGCTGAAGCAAAAGATGGTCAGACTAAATGCCCTAAATGTGGAGCAACAGATATTTCGTTAAATAAAAACACAGGTCAGCTTAGATGTAATTTCTGTAGACATCAGTTTGAAGCAGAAAAATCTTCAGCTATTGAGGACGACCTTGAAAAGTTAAGCGGAATAACAATTGGTGCAGGAGCAACAGACATTGTAGCAGATGCAGAGCATATGATAACATTGAAATGCCAAAGCTGCGGGGCAGAGGTTGTAATAAATACTGATGAACAGGCTCAATCAAGGTGCCACTGGTGTAGGAATTACCTTTCAATTAATCAGCAAATTCCTAATGGAACAATCCCAGATGTTGTACTTCCTTTTGGAGTGAAGAAAGAAGATGCAGAAGCCGAAGTTAGGAAATTTATCAATGCTCGTAAGTTCTTTGCTAACGGTAAGTTTAAGTCTGAATTTACAACTGAAAATATTATTGGAGTATACCTTCCTTATATGATAGTAGATATAAATGGACATGCTACCTTAAAAGGCCAGGGAGAACATTTGGTAAGGAAATACACTGTTGGTAGTGGCGATGATGAGGATACTTACTATGATGCAGACTTATATAATGTAGAGAGAGAATTTGACATTACTATTAGCGATTTGACGGTTGAATCTAGTGATGATAAAATTGATTACAAAAAAGCTGGAACAACAAATAATATTATAAATTCCATATTGCCTTTTGATACTGAAAATGCTACAAAATGGGATGCGAACTATCTAAAAGGTTACAATTCTGAAAAAAGGAATATGAACATGGATGGATTAAACACTATTGTTGAAAAGCAAGCCAAAAGTGTTGCTCGTCATAAAGCCAATGAAACCTTGGGTCATTATGATAGGGGTGTTCGCTGGGATCAAGAAAATTTGGAGATGAAAGGGCAACAATGGGTTGCTGCATATTTACCAGTGTGGCTCTATAGTTACCAGGAAAAAAAGGGGAACAAGAGTTTGTTGCATTATACAGCAGTTAATGCAAGAACTAAGGAGACCATGGGAAGTGTGCCTATAAATATGGGCAAGTTAATAGGAGTTTCTCTAATCATAGAAGTTGTTGCTATAATTTTAGGACTATTGTTATACGCCTTTTTAGATGAAGCCGCAACAATGATAACTATGATAGCAGGACCAGCTTTTGCGCTTACGATGTACAAAAAATACAGAAACACAGATGTAAGACATACTTATGAGAAAGAAACCCATTCCGACTTTAAGAATATGCAGACAGTGGATGATTTTGTCGAGCATAGGAAGAGATTGAGTAATCCGAATATGAAAGGTGCAAATAATGAAGGTGTGCATAAGTAATTTGGAGGCTGATAGGACATAGTCTTTACCTTATCAAAAGAATAGAATATTTACTTAAACGAAAAAAGAAACTCTATCCAAGAAAATGGATAGAGTTTCTTTTTGGTTAATCATTGGAGTTAGTGTCTTGATTTATAGCTATATGGCAGCAATTCTTTAGTGAGGGAAATAACTTTAAAGAAAGGGAAAGCAATACGATTAATACCCCTAATAATAAAAACCAATTATCAACACCTAGAACTTCTACGGCAAAGCCTGAAACCGACAGGCTTAAAGGCATAATTAGAATTGAAGAACTCCTTATAGTAGAAAAAACTCGTCCAAGATATTCGTTTGGAATTAAAGTTTGAACTATTGCTACTTGAACTCCTGAATAAAAAGGAGCGGCAAGGCCCATCATCAGGCAAAGTGCCATGAAAAAATATAAGCCGCTTGATGGTAGGATACCAGAAATAGCAGTTCCTAGGCCGTAGAAGAATATAGAAAAGCCGATTGCTTTAACTTTGTTCATGCAATCACCTATCTTGGCTAGCCAAAAGGCGCCAAGTAATGCACCAGAAGAAAAGAAAATTTCAGCTATTCCAGATTGGGGAACTGTACCATCAAAGTGGGTAATAACAATGAAAGGAAGAAGGGTACCTACAGGCACATAAAAGAAGGAGTATATCATTCCTACTATGATTAAAGTTGTAAGCCCTTTTATCTCTCGAATAATACGAAGTCCCTCTATAGAGTCTTTGAGTATGTGATTTTTTTTGGAAGAATCGATTGCTTTTGGAACATCATCTTTTATTCTAAGTACAAGTAATATGACAACAGCAAGAAGTGCTGCGAAAAAATCAAATAAAATTACTATATTGAGCCCAAAAAAAGCGTAAAAGGTTGCTCCTAAGGCAGGACTTAATATTAGAGAGATTGATTTGAATCCTTGGGAATACCCTGCATAGCTAGTAAGTCTCTCTTTTGGAACTATTGTAGCGATTAATGCTTCAAAGGAAGGTTGGTGAAAAGCAGTTCCTATTGAACGGAAAATGAGAACAAGGAAAATTAGGAATAATGGTATTTCTGTAAAAAGACTAATAATGATAAGTGACAAACTAGATAATCCGACAGATAAGTCGGAAATAATCATTATTCTTTTTCTTGGGAAGCGGTCAATATAGGTTCCTAATAATGGGCCTAATAATCCTTGCGGTAAATATGCACAGACAGCAGCTATAGAAAGGTATATTGCAGATTCTGTAGTTTCGGTAATATACCATACAATGGACATTTGTAGAATTGAGCTAGTAAGAAGGGACGTGCCCTGTGCTCCCCATAAGGTAAAATATTGTTTTTTCCAATTTTCTTGTTGCTGTTGTTTCAAATTGTCCTCAATTCTAATGTGTAAAATAATATAGTGGGAATATGTTGGGTATATAGGGTAAAATATTAGTTATACTACTTCCCCTCTGGCGTAATGATATATTAAAAGCTAATGTTAGAAATTAAATATTGGAAATTTTTAAAATGTTCAATATTCAATTACAGTATACTAGTTTTTCATAAGAAATTCTAGTAGTTATTAGAACGTTGTAAGAGGCTAAATCACATTAATTTGCAAATAAAAATATTTGAGGAGAAAATCATAATGTGCTTCTTTTATTAATAAATTAGGAAAGAATTAGCCTAAGTAATATCTAAATTATAAAATGCTCAGATGGTTAATTATAAGTGATTTTCTTGAATATATGAGAACTTAAAGCATTTTGTGTTGACCTTACTTTAATAAAAGAATATACTATAATTTAAGAATATAGTATATTTTAAGTGTGGATATTAAATAAATTGCCGAAATTTAGAGAGTGTATTGTTAGTTGAATGCTGATGTTGACTTTTGTTTGGAGAGTGTATGAAAAAGTTAGGAAAAAAGAGCATAATTATAGTAACTATGGTGCTAATGATAGTGTCTGCTTTTGCTTTTGGAATATATTTCTATGATGATAGAATTGAGAATAGCCTAACAGCATCTACAGAAACTACACTGGCGGAAATTGCACAGCAGCAACAGTATACTGCTAATGTAAGACTACAAACAGAAATTGCTTCGGTAAAGTCTGTTGCAAAAAGTATTCTCATGATTGGGGAAAACCAGGAGAAAATTACAAATTTTATATATGCCGTTGAATTATTTCAAGATTATGAAAATATAACTATAATAAATAATAGCAGAATTGGAGTTAACTCTAGTGGAGAAATTATCAATTTGTCGGAGCTTGATTTTCTGGATAGTGTATATGAAAGAGGTAATACTATTATTACTGAACCATATACGTCAAACAAAACGGGTCAAGAGATTTTATATATAGCTACACCCATAAGTGAAAGCAATAATATTGAAGGTGCCTTGGTGGCAGAAATTCCAATTGAAACTCTTAGAGAAACTATTTTACCTGCTTTTGAAGGGAAAGGCTATAACTTTATAATTGATAATGAAGGAAATATAATTACAGCTACAGAAAACGAATATACTTTTGAAAAAGAAAATTTCTTTGTATCTTTAGAAGACGCTGTGTTTGCAGAAGGATATTTATTAGAAAAAGTTAAATCAGATGTGAAAGCAAAAAAAGATGGACATATTGTATATGAAATAAATGGCGAGGGCGAAAGAATTGCTGAGTATAGGCCTCTGAATTATAATGATTGGTATATTGTTAATGTGATCCCAGAGGATGTAATTGCAGAAAATGCAAATATAATCAGTAGGTTTGTAAATATGTATAATATTCAAACCATTATTATTTGTGTACTTGTATTTGCGGGGATCCTTATTATTAGAAAGAGAGCTAATAAGGATATTGAAAAGGCTGCCTATTATGATGAATTGACAAATATTCCCAATATGAATAAATTTAAAATTGATGTCGCGGAAATATTGAAAAAAGAAAAACATAAAAGATTTACGATTGTAAAATTTGACGTAGTTAATTTTAAGGCTATAAATGAAATACTTGATTTTGAAACTGGGGATAAGGTAATTAAAGTAATCGCAGATATGGGAAGAAATGCAAAAATAAAGCCATTTGCCCATGCTAGAGTTGGAACGGATGAATTCTTGATGTTTGGGCCATCAGAGTTTTATGACAATTTGGAAAAACTTAGGGTTGAGTATGAGAGTCAATTTAATCAAAATGTTGATTTGAGCACTATTCATAATATTACCTTTAGGTATGGGAGGTACTCTATTCCAGTAGGAAGTGATGATATAAATGATATTGTAAATAAGGCTGTTCTAGCACACACCTATGCAAAAAAATATAATGAAGTTATTAGTGACTATGACGAAGGTTATAAAAAGAAACTATTGAAATTAGTTGAATTAACAGGGAAGATGGAAGAAGCGTTAGAATCGGAAGAGTTTAAGGTGTATGTACAACCAAAATACGGAGTGAAAACCCCTGAAATAGTTGGGGGTGAGGCATTAGTAAGATGGCAAGAAAAAAATGGAAAATTTATTTTTCCAGATGAGTTCATACCTTTATTTGAAGAGAATGGGTTTATAGTCAAACTTGACATGTATATGCTGGAAAATGTTTGCAAAACAATGAAAAGGTGGATCAATGAAGGGAAGAAATCTGTTCCTATTTCTATAAATTTTTCTAGATTGCATATTACTAATGAAAGCTTCGTGGATGAGATAGAGGACATTGCTAATAAATACGAGATACCAAGAAATTTGCTGGAAATTGAACTTACTGAAAATACGATTATAGAAAATGAAAAAGAATTGATTAGGATTCTTGAAAAACTTCATGCCTCAGGATTCACATTGTCAATGGATGACTTTGGATCAGGGCACTCTTCCTTGGGAATGTTAAGGACGATAAATGTGGATACAATAAAAATGGATAAAACATTTTTTGATATTGCTAAGTCAGAGGAAAAGAGCCAGCTTATTGTCGCTAGTGTGTTAGAAATGTCCCATAAACTAGGCATAAAAACTGTGGCAGAAGGTGTTGAAACTCAAAGGCAAATTGATTTTCTCAAATCGACCAGCTGCGATGTAGTACAAGGATACTTTTATGCAAAACCAATGCCTATTGCAGATTTTGAAGAACTGCTTAATAAATAAATCTAAGGAAATTAAATTAGAAGTTTATATTACATATAATTTGAATTGATAGAGATGTTGCGGAGTATTGCTGAGAAAGACTAACAGAACCAATAGTCGAATAAATAATCCTTTGGGTTGTTTATGTGTTAAAGAGTAATTAAGAGAGGTAGAAAAAGAAAACGTATGAATATTTTGATAATTTCAGGGAGTCCAAAGGGGAAAAATAGTATCACCTTTCAAACTGGCCTATATTTAGAAAAAAGATTTCCTAAATACAAGTTTGACTTTCTTCATGGAGCCCAGCAAATAGCTGCTATAGAGAAAGATTATGAAAAAGCACAGAGGAAGGTGAAAAATGCAGACCTAGTCTTGTTTTGTTATCCAGTATATACTTTCTTAGTTCCAAGCCAAATGCAAAGATTTATTGAGAGCCTAAAGAAACATAATCTATCTTTAGAAGGGAAATATGTTGCGCAGCTTACTACTTCTAAACATTTTTATGATATGACTGCCCATAAGTATGTTGAAGAAAACACTTATGATATGGGAGGAAAGTATCTAGATGCTTTAAGCGCAGACATGGAGGCTTTGTTGTCAGAAAAAGGTCGAGAAGAAGCAGATTGTTTTTTCGAGAAGATAATGTTTCAAATAGAGAATGGCATTTATAAAGAAAAAAAGGATAAAAAGAAAACAGAAAATCCTTCCTATGAGCTAAAATATCCAAAAGTAGAGGTTACTGGGAATAAAGACATTTTAGTTCTAACTAATGCAGATGTAGAAGATGTAAGCTTGCGAAATATGATTAAAGAGTTCTCTAATACTAGTAAAAATCCTGTAAGGAGTATTAACCTTAGGGAATTTAAATTTGCGAGCGGTTGTATAGGTTGCTTAGATTGTACAACTTCTGGGGAATGTATCTTCAAGGATGGATTTGACGATCTGCTGAAAAACCAAATTCAAACTGCGGATGCTATAGTTTATGCTTTTAGAATTGAAAATCACTATACTCACCATAGCTTTAAACTTTATGATGACAGGCAGTTTTCTAATGGACACAGGTCTATGATCAAAGGAATGCCAGTAGGATATATTTTATGTGGAAATTATGAAGAAGAAGAAAATTTAAAAACAGTAATTGAGGGAAGAAGTCAAGCTGGAGGGGTATTCCTTTGTGGTGTTGCAACGGATCAGGTTGAAGCAAGTATGGATATTTCAAAACTAGCTTTATATTTAGATTATGCTTTAGATAATAAAATTTCTTTACCGAGCAATTTTTATGGAGTCGGCGGAACGAAAATCTTTAGAGATTTAGTATATTTGATGCAAGGAATAATGAAAGAAGACCATAAGTTTTATAAAGAAAATGGGATTTATGACTTCCCACATAATAAGAGACTTAAAATGGCGAAAATGAAAATAATAGGTGCGATAATGAACTCTAGATTAGTTAAAAATAAGATGCGAGGAAAAACCGCAGAGTATATTTTAGCGCCATATTCTAAACTTATTGAGGAAGTAAAGCCGAAAGAGTAACGAAGAGTAGTTTTGTGGAGCTGTTGCAGAAAGGATTTCGTTAAAAGAGAAAAATGTCTGAAATTCAAACTATAGGCTTAATGAAAAAATTTCGATTATTTTGGAATGAATTAGTGAATTCGATTTAATATGAAGAAGAATTTTAGAAAAATAAAATAGAAGAATAAAAGGGGCAATATAACATTGATTGTACAATTTGTTGAGTTGCCTCTTTTTAATGTAAAAAAATAGGAAAAGATGTGGCTAATCAAAAGTCCATCACAAAGGATAGCTATACTTAAGAAGTGATAAAAAAACCCCTTTTTTTATCAGGATGCTGTAAATTCTCCACAATATACAGTATCATATAGACCCTTTCCTCGAGCTACTGTAGTATAGAATCTGCAGTAGCTTATTTCCTTTTTGCTTTAATCGAGGAATTGAGGAGAAACTAGATTAAATCAATTATAGTCGAAATAATTTTAGAAAAATCTTCTTGATGAAAATCAGAGTAACTTAGAATCAGTGTTGCTGAATTTTCGCTGTTCTTTTCCGCAGAGCTAATAATAAAATCTGATAAAAATACAAGTTTGACACCTCTTTGATAAGCTTCGAATTTTAAGTAGCTATCGCTTTTATTAGTCTCTAGCTTTAATGCGAAATAGAGACCAGCATTTTCTTCTTTAATAGTTGAAATATGGCTTAATGAAGAAGATGTTATATTACTTATTATTTCATCTCTCAACAACTTGTAATGCTTCTTCATTTTCTTTATGTATCGTTCAAAATATCCTTCGGAAATAAACTTAGCTAGCGTATATTGCTCAAATGAGGGAACTGTACTTGAAAGAAAGCCTAACTCGGAGTTGAATTTTTTTAACAACTCATCTGGAAGAATCAGATAACTAATTCTAAGAGAAGGTGCTATTGTTTTTGAGAAAGTATTTATGTAGATTACTTTTCCATTTGTGTCTATGCTTTTTAGTGATGGTATAGGTTTACCAACTAAACGAAATTCACTATCATAATCATCTTCAATAATGTATCTATTTTCATTTTCATATGCCCAATTTAGTAGTTGGATACGGCGTGAATAGGGCATTACTATACCTGTAGGGAATTGGTGGTTAGGAGATATGTGCAATATATCAATGCTATTATTTCTAAGTTGCTCATACGATAAACCCTGGTCATCTAGACCAAGTGGGATAAGACTAATGTTCTCGGCTAGATAAACTTGACGTATTTTGTGATAACTAGGGTTTTCAATGCCCCAAATATTATTTCTTCCTAATAGCTTAATAATTAACCCATACAAATATTCTGTACCAGCGCCTATTATTATATTTTTAGCGGAAACTTTAATGCCTTTCTCATGATAAAGGTACTGGCTTATTGCGTCTCTTAATTCAAAAACTCCCTTGTTATCAATTTCTAAGAGAAGTTGATCATAGTTTTCACCTAGGACTTTTCGCATTAATTTAGCCCAAACTGAAAAGGGGAAATTGTCAGAGTTAACTGTATTTTTATAAAATGTGATGGGGTCTAAAGTGTTAGAATTTTTGCTAATATTGGATAAGGTTTCGGTACTAGTATCGCTATCAAAAGAATTATCTTTTTTCCGAGTCTTGGTTTTACTATGGTTAGCAGAGGGTTCTTTGGTAGCTTGAGAATTTCTCCTTATGTTTTTTCCAAAATCGTTGTTAGAATCGTGACAGGCAAAATAACCACTTCTTTCTAAAGAATAAACATATCCTTCGGATGCTAGCTGAAAATAAGCATTTTGTACTGTAATTACACTAATTCCTAAATGGTCAGAAAGTTGCCTTTTGGAAGGTAATTTTTCGTTAGGTTTTATGTGCCCGCTTTTTATGTCGTGTTTAATTTTTTCATATAAGCTGACATAAAGGGGTTTGTCATTGTCTAAATTATATGTAAGCATAGACACCTCCTGGTATTATATAATTGGCTTAAATTGGGTATATTAATATAACCAAATATATTATATACTGGCTAAAGAAATAATTCAATAATAAAAAGGAGTGTGGTTGAGGTGAAAATGAATAAAACGAGTAGGCTAGCGTTAACAGCAGTAATGATGGCAATTGTAATGGTTTCCATTATGTTTATTAAGATTCCAATTCCTTTTACTCAAGGGTTTGTTCACTTAGGTGATGGAATGATTTTGCTGGCGATGCTAATACTAGGTTGGAAATATGGAGCTATAGCTGCTGGAATTGGAGCTGCTCTTGGAGATGTAATTAGCGGATATGCTATGTGGGCGCCTTGGACATTGGTAGCAAAGGTGGTAATGGTAGCAGTTGCTGGTATAATTATTGAAAAAGTGCCAATGAAATCAAATTGGTTTACAGTAATGGCAATGTCTTTAGGTGGTATATTAATGGTAGGAGTTTACTATTTGGCAGAAGGTGTAATGTATGGAAACTTTGTGGCGCCTATCTTAGCTCTTCCTTGGAATATAGGGCAGGTAGTAGTAGGAATGGCATTGGCAATGATTATAGCCTTTGCACTTTCTAATTCTAGTTTAAAAAAATATTTCAGGTACCCAGTGATAAAAGGGGATAAAATTGAAGCTAAGGCTCAAAGTTAGTAATATCTAAATTTGATTTTTCGACTTCCAACTGTTAGTTTTAAAAACTATCGTTGGGAGTCTTTTTTTAGGATATGCTAAATTTCTGCTTTTTTGAGCAGTTATAATTAATTTCATGTTTACCTGGAAAAAATAAAAATCATAAAGATAAAAAAATCTATATCATTTTTAGAAAATACATAGTAAAATTAAATTAGTTTTAACAATTTATGTAAAATTAAAAATAAAGCAAAATCATTCAAATATGTGGTGAAGAGTATAGAAAAGATTCGAATGTCATCACAAAGGAAGTTTTGAATACTTAGAAAACATAGTTGTGAGATAATGGGTGCGAAAACACTGCGAAGACGAAAGGGGTAGGATAATGAAGACGTTAATAAAAAATGGAACGATAGTTACTAGTGATAATGAATACAAAGGTGATATTCTTCTAGGGGATGAAAAAATTCAGCTGATAGGAGAATCTTTAGAAGTTGAGGCAGATCAAGTAATTGATGCGGAGGGCAAATATATACTTCCTGGGGGAGTTGATCAACATGTCCATTTTTCATTTGAATTCTTTGGAGAAAAAGTAAGAGGTTTTGAAACTTCAAATGCAGCAGCCTTAGGTGGAACAACGACCTTGGTAGAATTTGTTAATCAGGTTAAAGACAAGGGTTTGGTAGAGTCTATAGATGATTACAGAAAAGAAAATGCTGATGGAACAGCTATGGTAGATTATTGTTTCCATTCTGTAATGACAGACCCTAGAGATGAGGTTATTGAGGAAATCCCTAAATTGGCAGAAAGTGGATATCCAACCATGAAACTGTTTATGGCTTATAAGGGAATGTTTTTTCATGCTGATGATGATGCAATTTTAAAAGCTCTTTTAAAAGGAAAAGAAGCAGGCATCACAGTAATGGTTCATGCAGAGAATGCGGATGCTATTGATGTTCTGCAAAAGCAATGCGTAGCCAATGGAGATGTAGGGCCGTATTTCCATGCTGTCTCTAGACCACCAATCGTTGAAGCGGAAGCTACAAAAAGAGCTATTTATTTAGCAGAACTTGCAGAGGCTCCATTATATGTGGTTCATGTTTCTTGCAAGGAAGCTTTGGATGAGATTAATTATGCTAGAGGGAAAGGGCAAGCGGTTTGCGGAGAAACATGTTCACATTACCTTACTTTAACAGTTGATAATTTAGCAAAACCAAATTTTGAAGGGGCTAAGTATGTTTGCTCTCCAGCATTAAGAACAGAAGAGCAATTTGATTCCTTGTGGGATGGTTTGAATAATGGAGACTTAAATGCTGTAAGCTCTGATCATTGTGGGTTTAATTGGAGTAAGCAAAAACATATGGGAATAGATGACTTTAGAATGATTCCTAATGGAGCTCCTGGGCTTGAGAATAGATTGGAAGTTTTGTGGACTTATGGTGTTGAAGAAGGAAAGATAACTAGACAAAAACTAGTAGATCTTTTTGCAACCACTCCAGCAAAAAATAACGGGTTAGATTACTGTAAAGGTCATATAAGTGTTGGATATGATGCAGATATTGTTATTTTTGATCCAGACTTTGAAGGGGCTTTTAGTAATGAAGGGTCTCTCCAAGGGGTAGATTACTGCTCATATGAAGGAATGAAGAAAAAAGGTAAGGTGAAGGATGTCTTCCTCAGAGGCGAAATGGTTGTGAAAAACGGAAGTTATATTGGACGAGAGGGGCAAGGAAAACTTATTAAAGGGAAGCCTTTTGGATTGATGTATAAATAAATATTTATGAGATACCAACTTAAATATGAGAATAAAAGGGTTGATGTGAAAGGTTAGATGTTATAATGTGAGCTGAGCAGTAGATAAAATTATGGAAAGTTAGGAGAATAAAAATGTCAGATAAATTAAATATTTTATGGGTAAATGACAATCCTCAAACAGCACATACTATGGTGTTTATGTATGCGACTAATGCCTTAATATATGAATGGTGGAAAGAGGTGGATGTGATTATATGGGGTCCGTCTGCTAAATTGGTTTCAGAAGATGAAGGTGTACAAGAAAAAATAAAAATGGCACAATTTAAGGGAGTGAAAGTAAAAGCTTGTTTGTCGTGTGCCAACTTGTTTGGAGTGACTGAGAAATTAGAATCGTTAGGGATTGAAGTTATTAGAATGGGTGAGCCACTAACTAAACTAATAAAAGCTGATGAAAAGTTGATTACAATATAACGATTTTTTGCCATTGCAATCGATGGTGATGTGGTAGCAAATGTAAAAAAATAACTAGAAAAGGTGTGTAAAAATGAAGAATAAGTACTTATTCAAAGGTGTTCTTGCCTTAGGATTTTCTCTTGTATGGGCAGGGCTTGCAGTGTATAACTTAGTGAGTGGTAGCAAACCAATGGCAATAACAGAGTTTATTTTGATGTTAGGCTTTTGGGGAATTGCATTCAATGAATATAATAAGCATAAAAGAGATTTAGAAAATAAAATAGAGAAAAAACCTTGGAGTTGTTAAAATTCCAAGGTTTTTTCTTAACGCTCGTGCCTTCTTAAGGTTCAAATCCTTAAATATATTAAAAAAGCACCTAACGGTACTTTTTTATTTTGGTTGCGGGGGCAGGATTACAATAGGCTATGCCTATTGCCGTTCTGCGGTACCTCACTCAGGCACCTTGAACCACTCGCTATTCAAAAGCCTACAAGGCTTTTTCTTAACGCTCGTGCCTTCTTAAGGTTCAAATCCTTAAATATATTAAAAAA
>CAYJHC010000051.1:0-9973 GCA_964370075.1 uncultured Oscillospiraceae bacterium
TTTGTTCTTCCTTATGTATTAATTGCGCTGCAGCAAAACACTAACTATGCAACTGCTGAAGAAATTAATGCAATAAAAGGATATATTATGGACCAAAAAGATGGTTGGATGAGCACAGGGTTCGGTACAGATGGAATGACACCGGTAATACTAGCACTTTCGCCATATTATGGAGAGGCAGAGGTGAAAACTGCTGTTGATGAAGCGGTAGTAGCTTTAGAAGCCTTCCAAAAAGAAAATGGAGCCTTATACTCGGAAGGGTTTGAAACATATGGCGCCTCTTCTACAGGCATAGCAATTGCAGCGTTAGTATCTATAGGAGTAGACCCTGAAACAGTAACTCACGGAACAAGTGGGGCTAGCCTAGTGGATGGAGTAACTAGCTACTATGATGAAGCAACAGGAAAAATAAGTCCGACAGACAACTCTTTTGGTACAGAACAAGGACTTCGTGGATTAATAGCAGCAACAAACTACACAAGCGGTAGTACATATAACGTGTTTGACTTCTCCGCAGTAACTAAAGTAGCTTATAAAGAAGATGTTACAGTAACATTTGTAGCAAACGGAGGAGCAAGCATAAAAGCTCAAACAATTGAAAATGGTCAAACTGCAATGGTGCCAATGAGATATACGAAAGATGGATATATCTTTGGTGGTTGGTATACAAGTAGCAAGTTTGAGGGAGCTGAGTATGACTTTACTTCAGCAGTAACAAAAAATATAACCCTATATGCTAAATGGATACCTGTAAAAGATGTTGTAGAAGCTGAGCAAGCAAAGATTGAGAATTTAGATGCAAGTGATTCAAGCAATAAAGATGATATTGTAGATGCAGCCAAAAGTGCAATTGGAGCGGTACAAGACGCAAATATAGAAACCGTAAGAAACGACCAGGCTGTTTTGGATTCACTTAAAGTGATAGAAGAAAAAGTCTTAGAAGCGTATGGAGTAAGTGTTGAAAGCCCATTACCTACAATAAATAGCGACGTTGAAGAAAAGGACAAACTTCCAGCGCAGGCAGTAGGAGTAACAGGCCTTGCGCTATCAATACTTGACGCTGGAATGATAGAGGAAATTAAATCTGTTGGGGTTAATGTGGTACAGTCAAAATCTGTAGATGGTAAACTAATCCTTGATATTACACCAATAGTGACAGATACGTTAGGCACCGTGACTACAATTTCTAATGACAATATTACGGCTCCAGTTACTTTGAAGATATATTTAAACGATAACTTCGAAGGCGAAAGAGTTTCCATTCTTCACAAGTTTACTGGTGGTGGACAGGAAACTATTGAAACAGACATAATGGAAGATGCTAATGGAAAATACATTGAGTTCACTGTTACAAAGTTTTCTACGTTTGAAATAGGTGCTATAGAGACAACTGGATCGAACCTAGTAGGAACTCCTCTTACTGGAGATAATTCAAACCTATTAGCAATGACTTTATTGCTAATTGCATCTTTAGTAGGAATGGCAGCTGTGATTTACAGAAGAAAATTCTCAAAGTAAATAAAAAAATAATATTCCTGTAAAGTCAGGAAACAAACAAAAAGCCTGATACGCATATAAAGTGTATCAGGCATTTTGGGCAGAAGGGGAGGCAAAAAATTGGACAAGATATTAAGCAAAATAAAAGAGCTAAAAGGAAGAAAATTAAAAATTGCAGTATTTGCATTGGTTGCAATTTTGGCTATAGGTGCATTTGGTGTTTTTGCCATTGAAGGCCCTGGAAATGGAGAAGATTCCAAGCAGGCAACAAATAGCCAAGATGTTGAAGATGGCGAGGATGATGGGGAGAGTTCTGATAGTGATAGCAAAGATGGAGAAAACGACAAAGACGGAGAAGATGATAAAGATGGAGAAGAGTCATCATCTAAAGAGGGAAGTTCATCTTCTGAAGGAAATAGCTCGTCTTCAAGTTCAAGTGGAAGCTCTGGTGCCAATGAAGCTGCGACGCCAGCTCCTTCAAACGATATTACCGTATATATTTCGGCAAGCTGTAGAAGCATAATTGATAACAAATCTACCATTGATAATGCAGCTTTAGTTCAAGCAGCAGGCAGTGGCTACCTTGTTGGGACTTATGTTACTGTTCCTAAGGGATCTACTGCATTACAAGCCTCGCAGGCAGCTGGTGATTTTCGTGCTGATGGAACAGGATATGTGTATCGAATTGGAGGAGTTGCAGCAGGTGAAGCAGGAGTTTTAAGTGGATGGATGTATACAGTAAATGGCAGTAGGCCTAGTACAAGCGCAAGCAAATACACCCTTAATGATGGAGACAGTGTAAAATGGGGTTATACTCTTGATGGGAGCAGTGCTTATTAATGGCTAGAGAAGTAAAAGACGCATTTGAAGAATTTCATCCTATCATCAATCTGGGATTTTTCCTAGGGATGATTGTAAGTACAATGCTGTTCTTTGATATGGTATTTATACCAATATCATTTTTTGCAGCATTTACCTACGGTTTTTACGTGGGAAGAAAAAAATTCATAAAAATGGTCTTTATATTTGTTATTCCAGTAATGGTAATATCGATAATAGTTAATCTCTATACGAATCAGCTAGGCAGTGAAATACTATTCTACTTTTTAGGAAGAGAAGTATATTATGAAGCTCTAATATATGGTTTAATTACAGCAATGTCATTTGGAAGTATTTTGATGTGGTTTTATGCCTATAATTATGTGGTATCAAGTGACAAATTTCTTTATGTCTTTGGAAAAATAATTCCCACATTGTCATTGGTATTTTCAATGGTCTTAAGGTTTATTCCTTTATTTCACAAAAGGGCTACCTTAATATCAACAGGTCAAAAATGCATTGGACATGATATGGGCTCAGGAACTAAAAAAGAAAGAGCACGGCATGGTGTAAAGATATTGTCTATAATGACAACTTGGTCTTTGGAAAATTCAATAGATACTTCAGATTCTATGAAGGCTAGAGGTTATGGCTTGCCAGGTAGGTCTTCTTACACTCAGTTTGTATTCTCTCCAAGAGATGGAATGTTAATGGCTGTATTTGTAATTTTGCTAGGAATTATCTTTGCGGGAATACCTACTTCTGGAATAAAGGTACTATACTATCCTGAAATATATTGGGAATATGAAAGTAGTTATTGGCCATTTATTTATATAGGCGCAGCAATCTTCGCATTTTATCCTATTTTACTAAATTTGAAAGAGGCAATTAGATGGAAATATTTAGAATCAAAAATTTAAGCTTTGCATATCCCAAAAGGGAAGTTCCAGCTATCGAGAATCTTTCTCTGGATGTTGAAAGAGGAGAGTTCCTCGTAGTTATGGGAAAGTCTGGTTCAGGGAAGAGCACTCTGTTAAGAAACTTAAAACCTGCTCTTGCTCCCAATGGAGAAAAAACAGGGGAAATATTCTTTGAAAAAGAAGAGGGATCTGGTCTTGTTAGTCTTGAAGATTTAGAGCCTAGAGTCCAAGCTTCGGCTATTGGTTATGTATTACAGAACCCAGACAACCAGATTGTAACAGATAAGGTTTGGCATGAACTTGCATTTGGATTAGAAAATTTAGGTCTAGAAAAGAATGTAATTAGAATGAGAGTTTCTGAAATGGCTAATTTTTTTGGAATACAAAGTTGGTTTAATAAAGACACGAAGGAACTTTCTGGAGGTCAAAAACAAACACTTAATCTTGCTGCGGTAATGGTAATGAAGCCACAGGTATTAATTTTAGATGAGCCAACATCTCAGCTAGACCCTATAGCAGCTTCAGATTTTCTGCAGGTAATACGAAAAATAAATAGAGAAATAGGAACTACAATTATCCTTTCTGAGCATAGGCTAGATGAAGTTCTTCCAATAGCGGATAGGGCTGTAGTAATTGAAGATGGGAAGATAATTGCGGATGATAAACCTGAAAATGTAGGAGGCATATTATCTAAAGAAAAAAACAATATGTTTGCGGCAATGCCAGCACCTATGCAAGCGTATAGTAAGGTTTATGAGCAGGGTTATGGAGTAGACTTAAGTTGTCCCATTGACGTTAGAGGCGGGAGACTTTGGCTAAATAAAATACTAAAAGGTAGAGAAGTAGAAGTTAGAAATATAGAGAATAAGTATAACAATGACAATAAGGGGAAGGTGATCTTTGACCTGAAAGATGTTTGGTTTAGATACGCCAAAGACCAAAAGGATGTTGTTAAGGGCCTAGATCTAAAGGTAAGAGAAGGGGAAATACTTGCCTTAGTAGGAGGAAATGGTACAGGGAAAACCACTATCCTGAATATTCTAGCAGGACTAAGAAAGGCATATCGGGGGAAAGTAAAGCTTTTCGACAAGAATATAGATAAATATGAAAACCAAGAACTTCGTAAAGGATTGCTTGGAATGTTACCACAAGATCCACAATCTATATTTGTTGCAGACAAGGTGAAAGAAGATTTGTTAGAAGTCCTAATTGGAAGAGGCTTGTCGGAAGAGGAAAAAGAAGCAGAGATAAAGAAGGTTGTTGAAATTACAGAAGTTGAAAACCTTCTAGAGTCACATCCTTATGATATTAGTGGAGGAGAGCAGCAACGGGTTGCTCTTGCAAAGATTTTGCTTTTAAATCCAAAGGTGATTCTGTTAGATGAACCAACAAAAGGAATAGATAATTTCTTTAAGAAAAAACTAGGGGAGGTTTTGAGAAAACTAAAAGACGAGGGAAAGACAATAATAGTGGTTTCTCATGATATTGAATTCTCTGGGCAGTATGCAGATAGATGTGCTATGGTATTTGAAGGAAAGATTACGACAGAAGGAAATGCAAATGATTTCTTTTCTGGGAATAGCTTTTATACCACATCTGCAAATAAAATGTCTTCTCACATATTTAATAATGCAATTACAGCAGACAATGTTGCGGAGCTGGTAATTGAGAACATTAATAGAGATGACGAAAAAAAAAAGAGTTGTAATAAAACAGATGATGAGATAGATAAGTCTGAAGAAAAGCTTGGGAAAAGTTTGGGGCAAGGAAAGGAAGAACTAGAAGCAGAAGATCTAGAAAAGAAGTTAAAAAAAAATAAGCTTAAACATAGGGCTTTGGTAGGGGCTGTGGTTGCGGCAATGGCTGGAGGTATATATGCTAGTATCCAAGTTGGAATGGCAACTAGCTTTTATCTTACAAGTGCGCTGATGATATTTTGCATGATGGTGCCATTTTTTATAACCTTTGAACGAAGCAAGCCGAAAGCTAGGGAACTAGTGCTGCTAGCTGTAATTATTGCATTGGCAGTGGCTGGAAGAGCAGCCTTCTTTATGGTTCCTCAGGTTAAGCCGATTCTGGCAGTTGTAATTGCAGGAAGCTATTGCTTAGGTCCTAATTCTGGGTTTATTGTAGGTGCTATGTCAGCATTTGTATCCAACTTCTTGTTCGGGCAAGGCCCTTGGACTCCTTGGCAGATGATTGCTATGGGAATACTCGGAATGTTAGCAGGACTAATTGGAAAAAGAGCAAGAAAAAGCAATAGCGAAAAGAGGGCAGGTAAGGAAGCGGTTAAAGTGTCCATGTGGTTCGCTGTAGCTGGAGGCATAGGAACATTTTTAATCTATGGGCTATTTGTGGATATATGGACTATATTTGGATTTGGATCGGTTACCTTAGAATCCATATTACTGATATATATGGCTGCAATACCATTTAACGGAGTATTTGCAATTTCAACTGCAATATTCTTGTTATTGTTTGCAAATCCTATTATTAATAAGATTGAAAGAATAAAATTAAAGTATGGATTTGAGCTAGATCGATAGGAGCTGTAATTTACAGAAGAAATTTGCTAAATGCAAATAAAGAATAGAGAACTTTAGCGATGGCAGGGCGAACTAGGAACGTAACAATAAGCCTGATATGCATTTAATGTGTATCAGGTTTTTTAAAAAGTAGTAGCAGGAAAGGTAATCTTTAATAAGTTGGAGTTTTGGTTAGTAAATATATTACTCGAAAATTTAAGAAATATGGCTAATTTAGGCAAAAAAATAGGGGCAGAGTTAGAGCTGTGAAAGCGTAAGGGGTCATGGCAAGTTTTTAAATTTATGGTATAATTAAAGGTGATTGGTTAGAGTTCAAATAGCTAGGGGGAGGCTTAAATGGCAGTAAAAATAAATGATTTGCTTAATATGCTAGGAAGTGAAGGCTTAGAAATTGTAGCAGGTGAAAATGGCATAGATAAAGAAGTAAGATGGACCTCAGTTATTACAAGCAGAGAATTACTTTCTTTTTCTAACGAAGGTGATTTGAACTTTGTCCCTGAAGTAGAGAAAATTGAACCAGAAGCAATGTATAAAATGGTTAGAGAGGCTAAGGATAGAAAACTAGCAGGTATGGTGTTCTCTATTAGGGATGGCGATACAAGTGAAATCCCCAATGAGATTCTAGAGTATGCCCATGTAGAAAAATTTCCAATTTTGACTATTCCGTGGGAAAGCAAAATAACTGACTGGACAAAGAAAATTGGGATGATGGTTCTGGCCACAGGGAGCATTAAAGAAAGCGGGGAGGAAACCCTAAAAAGAATATTGATGGGGCTTATTCGTATTCCCCTCGACGCGAATACAAAGGAAAATTTAGCAGTAAATGAAATAAGTTTTTACGGAAATTATAGAGTTGCGCTTGTTCAAATAAGAAAAAATCAAGGGTGCGAGCAAGAGGCTTTTGATAAACTTCATGCGGTGTTAGGGAGAGAGCTGTTTTCATACTGCAGGAATAAAGGATATTTAGTTCCTCTCACCATAGGGTATGCAGTAGTGCTGGAAGGGATATTGGCAGAAAACTTTACTGAAAAAGAATGCTTGGAGCTGGGAGTTATTACTGCAAAATTACAGGCCTTATATGATGAGGTTGATATCCGTATAGGCATAGGACAGTGCTATGAGACTATAGAGAAGACATACTATAGTTATAATGAAGCCGTACTTGTAACAAATTTAATTTCGTCATCGATACAATCAAGGAAAAGAATATATAAATATGATCAAATGGGTGCTTACAGAATTATATGGGAGTGTAAAAACCAGGATACCACTCTTGATTTTGCAAAAGAGCAGTTAGAAGCTTTAAAAACATATGATAAAGTAAATAATACAGAGTTGATGGAGTTTCTACAAAATTATTATAAATATAATGCAAACATAAAAGAGATTGGCGCACATATGTTTTTGCATAAAAATACAGTACTTTATAAAATTAGAAAAATAGAAGCTATACTAGACTGTAACTTATCTTCTAAAGATGATAGTTTCAACATTCAACTCGCTTTGATGATTAACGAAATATACAACATACATAGATAATTTTACAAATTTATTTGTTATATAGAACATATAAAAAGAGGAAAGTAAGTAATATACTATAGTCAACGAATGAGTTGTACTGTAGGTACAGATTTAATACTATATGGAGGTATAAATAATGGGTAAAGATTTAATTTTCAAAACGTTACAACATGAAAAAGTAGATGCGCTTCCTTGGGTTCCTTTTGCAGGAGTTCACGCTGGAAAAATTAAGGGATATTCAGCTGAGGAAATGTTAAAAGAAGAAGATAAGTTAGTAGATGCTATTATTGAAGCTACTAAGTTATACATGCCAGATGGAATGCCAGTAATATTTGACTTACAAGTAGAAGCTGAAATTCTAGGTTGTGAATTATTATGGGCTAAGAATAATCCTCCATCAGTAAGATCTCACCCTTTCTCAGGAGAAAAGAAGATTCCTTGCAATTGCCTAATTCCTAATGAGGAGTCTGGAAGACTTCCAATGATCTTAAGTGCAATGAGAAGACTTAAGAAGGAAATCGGTGATGATGTAGCATTATATGGACTAATCTGTGGACCGTTCACACTAGCATCTCACTTAAGAGGAACTGAAATCTTCATGGATATGGTTGGGGATCCTAACTTTGTAAAAGAATTAGTAAACTTCTGCGGAGAAGTATCAATAGCAATGTCTAAGATGTATATTGAAGCTGGAATGGATGTAATTGCAGTAGTAGATCCACTAATCAGCCAAGTATCTCCTAAGCATATCGAAAAAATGCTTTCAGAGTCATTTACAGCAGTATTTGATTTCATTAGATCTCAAGGTGCTTATTCTTCATTCTTTGTTTGCGGTAATGCTACAAAGCAAATCGAAGTTATGTGTAAAATGGGAGCTGATGGCGTATCAGTAGATGAGAACGTAAACTTAGCAGCTGCTAAAGAGATTACAGATCAGTACAATATTGCAATCGGTGGAAACATTCCTCTAACAACTAGCATGTTACTAGGAACTCAAGAGGACAACATGAAGGCTGTAGTTGACCTTATTGACAGCATTCCTGACAAGACTAACCTAATAATCAGCCCAGGATGCGATATGCCTTATGACACTCCAGTTGAGAACACAGTAGCTGCAGCTCAAGCTGTTAAGAATACTGATAGTGTAAGAGAGTTAATTAAGAACTACGAAGTAGTAGTAGATGATGTGGATGTGGATATTCCAGACTATGCAAATTCAGAGAAAGTAATAATTGAATTATTCTTACTAGACCCTGAGCAGTGTGCAGCTTGTACATATATGTTAGCAGTAGTTGAAGATAACATTGAAGAAATGAAAGACTATGCTGAGTATAGAGTTTACAAGTACTTCAAGCCAGAAGATATTGCAAGAACTAGAAAAATGGGAATTGCAAATCTTCCTACAATGTGCATAAACGGAGAGCAAAAGTGGATTTCTATTATCCCAAGTAAAGATGAGCTAATCGCTGACGTAAAAAGCTTCATTAAATAGTAAAACCAAATAATATAAAACTCAACTAACAGTTAGCGGTTACGCTAGCTGTTAGTTTTAGTATTGGATATGTGCGGAAATAGAGGTCTAGCTTGAAACATGGTGAAATAGACTATAGAATTGAATAATTGAGATGAGATATTTTGTTCTGGCAATGGAAAAAGTAATTAATAGTTTACCTAATTATTATATCTAGGAGACAATGCAAAAAAATTAACACAAATTGAAGATTGGGTGGAGAAGAAAATTATGAAGAGGATACTTACATTTGAAAAAGAAGCAATGTTAGAGTTAGCTGAAAAAGATTTTATTAGAGCCTGCGGCTTTGATTTGGACAAGCCAAAACACAAAAGAATGTGGGAAGAGGGGATACAGTATCGAGATAGTGGAACAGAAAATATTGATATTAGGTGTAAATTGATTCGATGTGGGAGAGACGTCTTTCAAGGAAATAAAATAATCTATGGGGGACTTGAGCTTGCTTGCAATGCTTTTAGTCAAATAAAAGAGGATTCTGTTCAGGATGTATATTTGTACGCTTTGACAATAGGGGAAGTGTCTTATGAAAACGTAGACCCAATAATGAAGCAGCTATATTCAGATATTTGGGGAACTGCCTTTACTGATGCAGCAAGGCTAATATTAGAAGGTCAACTAAGAGAAGAAATAGGTGAAGGCCTAGAACTATCTGATTCATTTGGGCCAGGCTTTTATGGAATGCCTATGAACTATATGAGTGCTCTAGATCAGATGATAAACATGGAAGAAATTGGTATTAAACTTCATAAATCAGGAGTAATGGTGCCAGTTAAATCTGTTGCAGGGGCATATTTAGTGGTAAAAAATAAAGATGATCTTCCTGCGGGGAGATGCACAGAGTGTATTGGGAGCTTAAAGTCCTGTGAGTTTTGCAGGTTTTATAAATCGGAAATATAAATTCCTTAGAAGTTGAAGGGAATTGATAACAAAGAGAAGATAGGGAATTTTAAAGATAAAAGATAATAAATGACTTGGAAAAGATAAAGGAATTTTAAGAAAATAAATGCCGAAGAGGGCTAAAAATTTCTGAGAAAATAAATGAGGGAGAAAGCTAAAGAAATTTTGAATAAGAGAATGACGTGATTGAGAAATAAATCAACAGATAAACAAAATAGAAGTTTGAAATTTGTGAATAAAGG
>CAYJHC010000051.1:10073-14172 GCA_964370075.1 uncultured Oscillospiraceae bacterium
TGAGAAATAAATCAACAGATAAACAAAATAGAAGTTTGAAATTTGTGAATAAAGGTATAATTACTATGTTGTATGAAAGGTAGTAAGAATGGCTGAATGAGATTGATTTGGCGAGATTGACTCAGAGTTGTTGAACTATCGAAAGCTAATAGTATTAAGGGTTCATTGAAACGCATGTTGGAAAAGAACGCATAGAATTTATGAATCAGATACTAGAATAAATCAAAGAGGGGTGTGCTATTATGAAAATTTGTTTTTTACCAAGTCAAGTGACTTATGAAGGTCAGGAAGCTAAAAACGTACTGGAAGCTGCAGCAACTGTAAATGTTTCAATAGATGGAAACTGTGCTTCTGCAGGGGTTTGTGGAAAATGTAAGGTTAAGGTTGTAGAGGGAAATGATTTTAACTTAACGGAAGCGGAAAAAAAGGTGCTCTCTGATGAGCAGATTAAAGCGGGATATAGGTTGGCATGTAAGTATGTGCCAGATAAAGATATAGTGGTGGAAGTACCCATGTCGAAAGGAGCAGCTGAGCGTAAATCAAAGCTAATTAAGCTTCCGAATGGGTTTACATGTAATAATGACTACGATGAAGAGGATAAAGCCTATGCAATAGCCTTTGATATTGGAACCACAACAGTGTTAGGGATGCTATGGGATTTGAAAACTTCTGAAAGTCTAGGGGTAATGGCGGAAACAAATCCCCAGGGAGTTTATGGGGCGGATGTAATTTCAAGAATTATGTATGCTGAAGAAAGTGAAGAGAATTTAAAAAATATTCATGGTGTAATAATTAATTGCCTTAATGACATAATTGATAGATTTTTAGATGCCAATCCAGATATTAAAAGAGAAGAAATAAGAGAAGTTGCAGCTGTAGGGAATACAACTATGAGCCACCTTCTAATGGGAATAAACCCTAGAGCTTTGGCAAGGGCTCCTTTTACCCCAGAATTCTTAGAAGGAAAATTCTTTAAGGCAAAGGATATAAATATAAATGCTCCAAATGGGGATTTCTATTTGATGGCAAATCTTGCTGGCCACGTAGGTTCGGATATTACCGCAGGAATTTTGGCTACAGATATTGTTAATGATGGAAAAAATACATTGCAGATTGATATTGGAACAAATGGTGAAATTGCATTGGCAGCAGATGGAAAGGTTACGGTTTGTTCAACAGCTGCAGGCCCTGCATTCGAAGGAGCTTCCATATATCATGGAATGAGAGCAGCTGATGGAGCCATTGAAGAGGTTGTAATTAGTAAGGAAAAAGTAGATATTAAAGTAATTGGGGGAGTAAAGCCAATAGGTATATGTGGTTCTGGAATAATTGATGCAGTAGCTCAGTTAATTGAAGGTGGACTAGTAGTGAAAAGCGGGAAGTTTGCCAAGCAAGAAAAACTGATTGAAAATGGATATAGCCAGGAAGTTGCAGATAGATTAAGAGCAGGAAATGGTGGGAATGAGTTTGTGTTAGCCTATGGTGATGGTGGTGATGATGTTGTAATTTCTCAAAAGGATGTTAGAGAAGTACAACTTGCAAAAGCAGCAATATATGCAGGAGCAAAGGTGCTAATGAAGAGCATGGGAGTTACAGATGATAGCCTAGATGCTATAAACATAGCAGGAGCCTTTGGCAGTTACATAAAGGTAGAAAGCGCTTTAACCATAGGATTATTACCAGAAGTAGACCGTGATAAAATTATTTCGGTAGGAAATGCAGCAGGAGTGGGATCGTCTATGGCGGCTCTATCCAAAGATAAGCTTAAGGAAGCAGAGAACTATTTAGAAGATATTGAACATATCGAACTGTCAACTTATGAAGGGTTTCAAGATGCATATGTTGGAGCAATGAAATTTTAGCTAATGAATGAAATAAAGAGTTGAGGACTAGTAGAAATTTTAGTCCTGACGAATAACAGAGATTAAGATGCGGAAAAGTCGTAAAGGGAAACTTAGAGTTTCTCTTTGCGACTTTTGTATTGTTGTGAAAAAAGGATTGGTTAGTTAGGGAAAATGAAAAAAAATAAAAAATAATGCATAAATATGCAAAAAAGTGTTGATTTATGAAAATATTAATGTATAATAATAATTGTAGATTAAAGTTGTTAAAGGAAGTCCTAAATTAGGAAAGAAAATTATGGAAATTATACGGAGGAGAGTAAAATGAACACAATAACAAATAACAAAAGAGCCCATGTACTTGTTCAGGCTTTACCATATATTAAAAATTATGCAGGAGAAACTGTAGTAGTTAAGTATAGTGGAAATGCTATGATAGGAGATGCGCTTAAAGAAGAAGTTATTAAAGATATTGTCCTTATGCACCAAGTAGGAATAAAAGTAGTGCTTGTGCATGGAGGGGGTCCTGAGATTGATTCAATGCTAGCTAAGGTTGGAATTGATGTTAAGATGGAAGGCGGCACAAGATGTTTGGATAAAGACGGAATTGGAGTAGTTCAACAAGTGCTTGCAGGAAAGATAAATAAGGACTTAGTTCAGCTCATCGAAAGTCATCAAGGTAAAGCAATGGGTCTGTGCGGATTAGACGGGTCAATGCTTACAGCAACAATGATAGATAGTGAAAGCTTAGGCTTTGTTGGGCAAGTTGAAGAGGTAAATACTGAAGTAATTGAGATGGCACAAAAAGGCGGATACATTCCAGTGATTTCAGCAATTGCTAGTGGATACGATACTACAGAAGTGTTGCATGTAAATTCAGATACGGTTGCCTCAAAGATCGCATCAGCTCTAGGAGCCTCTAACTTAATCCTGATGACAGATGTAAAAGGCATTCTTGAAAATAAAGAAGATGAATCTTCGCTTATCCCGGAAATTAAGGTAAGTGAAGTTCCAAAGTATAAGAAAAATGGTGTGATTTCTGGAGAAATGGTTCAGAAGGTAGATTGTTGTGTTGAAGCTGTAAGAAGAGGGGTTAGCAAGGCTACAATAATTGATGGCACAGAAGAACATTCGATTTTGGTAGAGCTATTCACTGATGAGGGTATTGGAACTCTGTTTTGCTAAAAGCATATAAGTAGAAATAAAAACTTTAAAGAAATAAGAAAGATAAAGAAACGAGGATAGAAATGAAACATTTATTAAAAATGCTAGATTGGGATAAAGAAGAAATAATTGAAGTATTAGGTCTTGCTGACCAATTAAAATATGAGCAAAAGCACGGGATTCCACACACAAAAAACTTAGAAGGTAAAACTTTGGGAATGATATTCGCTAAATCATCTACAAGAACAAGGGTAAGTTTTGAAGTTGGGATGAGACAGCTAGGCGGACATGCGTTATTCTTATCTTCTAAAGACTTGCAGATTGGAAGAGGTGAGCCAGCTGAAGATACAGCAAGAGTTCTTTCTCGTTATATAGACGGGATAATGATAAGGACATTTGAACAAAAAGAAGTTGAAACTATGGCTGAGCATGGAAGTATTCCAGTAATTAATGGATTGACAGACTTCTCGCACCCTTGTCAAATTTTTGCAGACTTAATGACAATTAGAGAATACAAGGGAACATTTGAAGGAGTTAAGATGGCCTTCATTGGGGACGGAAACAATGTTATGAACTCATTAATTGTTGGTTGTCTTAAGGTTGGGATGGATGTGGCTATTGCTTGTCCAGAGGGCTATCACCCTCCGCAAGTTATTCTAGACTTTGCTGCAGAATATCCTGATCATTTTGAAATGACTGATATTCCAGAAGTAGCAGCAAAGGATGCTGATGTAGTAATTACAGACGTATGGACTTCAATGGGTCAAGAAGAAGAGGCTATAGCTAGAATCAAGGCATTTGCTGGATATTGCATTACAGAAGAATTGATGAAGGTCGCTAAGGAAGATGCAATAGTAATGCACTGTCTACCTGCTCATAGAGAAGAAGAAATTTCTACTGAAACATTTGAGAAACATGCAAATGTAATCTTTGATGAGGCAGAAAACAGACTTCATGCACAAAAAGCAATACTAGTTCATTGCATGGGATAATCTGTACTGCCTGAAATAAGTAGCATATGAAAATATTACTCGCGAGTGATTCATGATGATAGATAGGGAATTTACATTAAACTTCGTTAAATGTAAATAAAT
>CAYJHC010000052.1:0-13970 GCA_964370075.1 uncultured Oscillospiraceae bacterium
ATCTGTGTTCTAGATCGATTTCAGCTGCAATTGGCTCTACTTCGTTAACAGCAAATTCTCTTACCATTTTCCTAACAAGTTCTTGTTGTTTAGTTAGTTGAAAATTCATCTAATTTCCTCCTCGTTTAAATTCTCTAATTAATGATATTTATAGTTGATTATTCGCATATGCGAAAATTGTCTACCCTTTTAATTGTAGCACTTTGTGAACATAATATCAATATATTTTTGTTATTTATTTTTGTTTTTTTGTATATTTTTCGTACAATTCTAACAAATCTAAAGATTAATTTGCTATTTTGTCAATGACAATATTACTAATTTGCAAAAAATATTAATTTAACATGTATATAAAAGGATTTAAATTGTTAATTTACTTAAATTTTAGGTTTAATCTCTACTACTTCTAAATTTGATATAGCTTCATTAATCAGCTTTTCTGAATCCATTTTAGATTCACTTTCCTCCAACCTCTCTAATTTAGGTTTTGTAGTAGGGTGTTTTGGTAAAAATACAGTACAACAGTCTTCATTTGGCTGTATAGATGTTTCAAAGCTTCCGATTTTTTTAGCTTTCTCCATAATTTCGACCTTATCCAATGCAATTAAAGGTCTCATAACAGGCATATTTACTGCACTATTAGTTGCAATTATAGATTCAGTAGTTTGACTTGCTACTTGACCTAGACTCTCTCCTGTAATTAGAACAGAAGCTCCTCTTTCGCTCGCAATCCTTTCTGCAATCCTCATCATGTATCTTCTTATATGTATTGTAGTATCATCTTCTTGGCAATACTTTAAAATATCTTCTTGAATAGGAAGCAGATTAACCATATGAACTTTAAAACCGCCCATATATACAGCGATTATTGAAGCTAACTCCTCAACCTGCTCTTTTGCTCGTTGGCTTGTGTAAGGATAGGAATGGAAGTGAACTGCTTCAATTTTCATTCCTCTCTTTCCCATCATAAATCCCGCTACTGGGCTGTCGATTCCACCGCTTAATAGCAACATTCCTTTTCCCGTAGTTCCTAAAGGCAGGCCTCCTTGACCTTCTATCTTTTGTTGATATATATAACAAATATCTGATCTAAGGTTTACAAATAGATTAACATCAGGATTATGTACATCTACAGAAACCTGATGCAAAATATTGCCTTCAGAATCTTTTTTATTACAGCCCTTAAGTATTGAGCCCCCTACTCTTCTTGCCATTTCAGGAGATTTAAGAGGGAAACTTTTATCTGCTCTTCGAACTTCAACCTTAAATGTTAATTTTTTACCATTTCTGTTTTCTAATAAATTGTTTATATAATCTATAGCCTTTTCTTCAATGTCTTCCATAGTAGGACTACATTCAATAGCCTGACTTATTGATGCAATACCAAATACCTTTAAGATTTCCTCTGTTAATTGATCAACATCTATACTTTTGTCTGCTTTTACAAAAACTAAACCACTGTTTCTTGTAACAGTGACCTTATTACCACTAACTTGTCTTTCCTCTGCTGTTCCGATAAATTTCCTAAGTAGCTTTTTTAATCTTTCTACCAACATTCTCTCAAAGTATGGCTTGTTTTGTCCTTTTAAGGAGGCCTCTCCAAAACGGACTATAAAAATATTTTTTTCATTCATAATTTACCTCTGTTATTTTAAAATTCGATTTTTAGTTATTTGCAAAAATTCTGCATTTTAAGTTCTACTTAAGCTTAAGCTTTAGTATGAACACAATATATAAGAATCATCTGAGTTTCTTAAGCTTTCTCAATCGATTTATGTGAAGCTTAAGTTTTTCCATGACATATTCTAATTCTGAGAAATCATTAAATGCTCCTATGCTAAATCTAATTGCTGATTCTATTTCAGAATCTTTCAGTCCCATTGCTTGTAATACATGAGAGTTCCCTTTTTTATTTGATGAGCAAGCAGACCCTGTAGAAACATATATACCATCCTCCTCGAGTAAATGCAGTAAAACTTCGGCTCTGATTCCTAGAAAGGAGACATTTAAAATATGTGGTGCACATAGCCCAGGGATACTAGATAAAGTACTTTCCTCTGGACTGTTAATCTTCACATCATTGATAGTAGATTTTATTTCAAGCAAGAGATTATCTCTAAACTTTTTAATCAAATCCAAGTCTATTTTTTCATCAATTGCTTTGGAAAACCCAATTATTGAATGTAGATTTTCTGTTCCAGATCTAAGACCATATTCTTGACCGCCACCATTAATTTCAGCCATTAATCTAATTTTATCATTAACAATTAAAGCACCTACTCCTTTAGGTCCGTGAATTTTATGCCCGCTTATGGAAAGAAGATCAATATTTTTCATATCAATTTCAAGTCTTTTAAATGACTGAACTGCATCCACATGAAAAATAGTTTGATTTTCTTTTGTATCCTTTAAGTTCTTACGGGAAATAATTTCCCCTATCTCTTTAATGGGCTGTATTGTCCCCACTTCATTATTTACATGCATAATTGATACTATATCAGCTTTTTCTGAAGTTAATAATTCATGGAAGGAATCTAACTTAATAAGACCTTCTTCATTAACATTCAAAATGCTCTTCTGAAACCCTTTAGACTCTAAGCCCTTCACAGTTTCAAGTGTAGCAGGATGTTCAATTATTGAAGTGATTAATTTCCCTTTGTTTCTATTTTTCGTAGAAGCTACCCCCTTAATACCAAGATTAGTAGCTTCTGTTCCAGAAGCTGTAAATATTACTTTTATCGAACCTTCTTGGAAATAATCACATATATTTTCTTTGCAACTTTTTAATTTTTTTGAACTTTCGAACCCTAATTGATGTAGAGAACTAGGATTAGCAAAATTGTTTTCAAAGCTGTTTAATATCTCATCTATAACAGATGTATATTGTTTTGTTGTTGAACTATTATCTAAGTAACTTACTATTTTCATTTTTTCCCTTTAATCTGAAATGGAACCCGCCGCTTATAGCATGCCTGGTTACTTAGGCATACCTGTCAGGAGCCAGGCAACGGGATACATGGTGCTGTGGCTATAATTATATAAAGAGGAGTCATATGCTCCTCTTTATAATACAATAATTTAATTATTTTGCGTAATCTATTGCTCTAGTTTCTCTTACAATATTTACTTTGATTTGACCTGGATAATCCATATCATCTTCAATTTTTTTAGATATTTCTCTTGCTAATGCTGGAAGTTCATTATCTTTGATTTCATCAGGTTTAGCGATTATTCGAATCTCTCTACCTGCTTGAATAGCAAATGATTTTTCTACTCCTTTAGTTGTGTTAGCAATTTCTTCTAGTTGTTGTAAACGTTTAATATAAGTTTCTAGAGTTTCTCTTCTAGCTCCTGGTCTTGCTGCAGAAAGTGCATCTGCTGCTGTTACAAGGACTGCTTCTATCGATTTTGCTTCATAATCCCCATGATGTGAAGCCATTCCATTAATTACGTCTTGTGATTCTTTATATTTCTTTAATACTTCTATTCCGATGTCAACATGAGTTCCTTCTACTTCGTGGTCTAAAGCCTTTCCAATATCATGAAGTAATCCAGCACGCTTTGCAACTTTTACATCTAACCCTAGCTGCCCTGCCATTAAGCCTGCAAGATGAGCAACTTCTATAGAGTGGATTAAAACGTTTTGTCCATAAGATGTTCTGTATTTCAATCTACCTAAAAGTTTTACAAGTTCTGGATGTAAATTGTGAATTCCTAAATCAAATGTAGCTTGTTCTCCGGCTTCTTTTATTATTGCCTCAACCTTCTTTTCAGATTTCTCTACAGTTTCTTCTATTCTTGCCGGATGTATTCTTCCATCTGCAATAAGCTTTTCTAGAGACATTCTAGCTACTTCTCTTCTAACTGGATCAAATCCTGAAAGGATTACCGCTTCTGGAGTGTCATCAATAATTAATTCAATTCCAGTTGCAGTTTCTAAGGCTCTAATATTTCTACCTTCACGGCCAATTATTCTGCCTTTCATCTCATCATTTGGTAGTGGTACAACGGAAACTGTACTTTCAGCCACATGGTCTGCCGCATATCTTTGGATTGCGTTTCCTAATATTTCCTTAGCCCTCTTCTCACCTTCTTCTTTAGCCTCTTCTTCAATTTCTTTAATTAAAGCTGAAGCTTCTCCTCTTAATTCGCTTTCCAAGCTATCAAGCAATATTTTTTTTGCTTCATCTTCAGTATATCCAGAAATCTTTTGAAGTTCCTCAATCTGAGATTTATACAACTTTTCCAAATCGTTTTGCTTATTAATAATATTTTGCTCTCTGCTTGCGATACTTTGTTCTTTTCTTTCAATGTTGTCTAGTTTTTTGTCAATAGATTCTTCTTTTTGAACTAATCTATTTTCCGACTTTGAAATTTCATTTCTTCTTTCTTTAATTTCTTTTTCTGCCTCTAATTTAATCTTATGTGCTTCTTCTTTTGCTTCTAATGCTATCTCCTTTTTAATTGAAGACACTTGATTTTCTGCATCTAACAACATGTTTTTAGCAGCTAATTCAGCGCTTCCTATAGTTTTATCAGCCATTATTTTTCTAAAAATATATCCAATAAAAACACCAATTATAAGTGTTGCAACTATAGAGACAATTAGTACAATTTCGTTCATACTTTCGCTCCTTCCAATATTAAGTTTTTATCGTAAACCACAAGATGGTGTATATACAATAAATAATTTATCCATATAGATTATATGGAAATTACAGTTAAAAGTCAAGGTAATTAGAGTTTTAAAGCATATTTAAATTTCTGTTATTGCTAAAATGATTTCAAACGTAGGATACATTTATTTATTTTTTAATTAATATACCAAAGCATTAAAGAAATGTAATGTAATCCAGAAAAATATTTTATTAAATTATCACAACACGTTGACAATTTCTTAACAATTTGTTACAATTTCATTGTTAAAGGTTTGACAATAAAATTGTAACAACTCTGTTTATCAAACCATATTTTAAGAGTTGTGCATATCATTAAAGAAAGGATGGACAAATATTATGTCAAGATTCACATTACCAAGAGATATTTATTATGGAAACGGAACTTTAGAAGAACTAAAGAACCTTAATGGAAAGCGCGCAATCATCGTTGTTGGCGGTGGTTCAATGAAAAGATTTGGTTTTTTAGATAGAGCTGTAGCATACCTAAAAGAAGCAGGTATGGAAGTAGAGCTATTCGAAAATGTAGAACCAGACCCTTCTGTAGAAACTGTAATGGCTGGAGCTGAAGCAATGAGAAAATTCCAACCAGATTGGATTGTGTCAATGGGAGGGGGTTCTCCTATAGATGCTGCTAAAGCTATGTGGGCATTCTATGAGTATCCAGAAACTACTTTTGAAAGTCTATGTATTCCATTTAATTTCCCTACTTTGAGAACAAAGGCACGTTTTGTAGCTATCCCATCTACATCAGGTACTGCTACAGAAGTAACTGCCTTCTCAGTAATTACAGATTATTCTAAGGGTGTAAAGTATCCTTTAGCTGACTTTAATATTACTCCAGATGTGGCTATCGTTGATGCAGAAATTGCTGAAACAATGCCTCCAACACTAGTTGCACATACTGGTATGGATGCTCTAACTCACGCTTTTGAAGCTTATGCTTCTACATTGAACTCAGACTTTACGGATCCATTAGCTTTAAAAGCTATTCAAATGGTATTTGATAATTTGGAAGCTTCTTATGCTGGCGACAAGACTGCGAAAGAAAAAATGCACTATGCACAATGTCTAGCTGGAATGGCATTCTCTAACGCATTACTTGGAATAGTTCACTCTATGGCTCATAAAACTGGAGCTGTATTCTCAACTGGCCACATTCCTCACGGCTGTGCAAATGCTATGTATCTACCATTTGTTATTCAATTTAACAAAAAGAATGCACTTGGAAGATACGCAGAAATCGCAAGATATTTAGGAATTACTGGTGAAAACGATGAAGAGTTAACAACTACTTTAATTAAGAAAATTGATGACATAAATGTAAAACTGAATATTCCTAGAACTATGCAAGAGTTTGGTATTAATGAAGAAGAATTCTTAGAAAAGCTACCTACTTTCGCAGAATTAGCTGTTGGTGATGCATGTACAGGATCAAACCCTAGACCTATAACACCTGCGGAAATGGAAGAATTATTTAAAAACTGTTACTATGGAACACCTGTAACAATTTAATTCAAATAATAAAAAACAATTTAAAATAGTTATGCAAAAAGGACGAGATACTTTCCCGTCCTTTTTAATATTTCTTAGAATAAATAGTGCATTAAATTAAGCGTTCAATTATAGTTTGAAAATTTTTAGCTATATATGAATCTTTTCGTAAAGTTATTGGCTCACCAAAATTGTTTGAGATAATAATGTTTTCATCATATTGGATTATTCCTAGTAATTCTACATTAATTCTTTCGGAAATTTCATTTAAAGTAGGAACTACTCTATCATTAATCAGTTTTATATTGACCTTGTTAATTGTATATAAGGTATTTCCATTTCCATTTTTTCTTAAATAGTCAATCATGATTTCACTATTTCTTAACGAACTGGCACTTGGCTCCAAAATTAAAATATTATAATCTGAAACTGAAGATGCTAGGTCTACAGATAACCCTTTCCCTGTAGTAGTATCGATAATAATATAGTCATAAAACTCTTTGAGAATATTAATTAGACTATGAAAATTATTGATATTAGCAACTCTATTATCATAGAATGATGTTCCCGCTATTAAGTATAAGTGTTCAAAACGTTTATCTCTGATAAGAGCTTGCCTTACTCGACACACCCCATCTAAAACATCCATTACATTAAAAACCACTTTACTTTCTAAACCTAAATACATATCCAAATTCTTTAGATTCATATCTAAGTCAATCACTACAACTTTATTTCCCCTGTCTGCTATAGTAGTAGCTAAATTAGAGCATAAAAAAGTTTTGCCCGCTCCTCCTGTTCCTGATATTACTGATACTATTTTCGTCATTATTTCCTCTTAATAATCCTACATTAATTATAAATAATCTTTAGTAAACTTGAAATTGATTATTTATAAGGTTGTATGCTCTGCCAGTATTGTTCAGCTTTGCTTCACAATGGCAGGTAGCGAATTTATATTAGCAAGCTAATATAAATTAACTTTACAAAATAATTTTTTATTTGAAAATTTAGGAGATTAATCCTTCACTTTTCATACTTACGTAATTTCCATCACCAATAACAATATGATCTAAAACCTTTATTCCCATAATTGTTCCTGCTTCAATTAGTCTATTTGTCACATTAATATCTTCTTGGCTAGGTTCAGGATTTCCACTAGGATGATTGTGTACCAAGATAATTGCTGCAGCACTTCTTCTTACTGCCCAAATAAAAGTTTCCCTAGGATGAACAATACTTGATGCTATGTCCCCAATGGAAATATTCTTTTCGTCTATAATTTCTCCTTTGCTATTTAATAACAAGATGTTGAAATGCTCTTTTTCGTAATATCTCATTCTTTCCATAAAGAGATTTGAAACATCTTCAGCAGAAGTAATATAACTTCTATCTGGCTTAGGAGAAGTTGCTATCCTGCGGCCCAGTTCTACTGCGGCTTTTATCTTGCAAGCTTTTGCGATCCCTACTCCTTTTATTTTTGAAAAATCTTCAATTGAGCAATTAGTTAAAAAGCTTAATCCGCTTTTGTCTAATGAGATGACCTCCTCACCAATTTCTATTGCGGACTTATCTTGCGTGCCAGTATCAATAAATATAGCCATAAGTTCTGCGTTAGATAAGGATTCAACTCCCTTTTGCAAAATTTTTTCTCTTGGTCTTTCGTCTTTTGGTAATTCTCTTAATTTCATGACATAGTCCCCCCTATTTTCTCGGGGGCTTATATTATTTAATAACTATATATGACACTTAAAATTATTCTCTTAAGATTAATTGTCTAAATCACTTTAAGTAACACAGAAATTCAACTTGCTGCAACACAAAAGATCAATTTGATAATCATTTATTTTCATAAATTTGGCTTACTTTAGGCTGTGTACAAATAGTCCACTTCCCATCTTAGGTTCAAACCAAGTTGACTTAGGTGGCATTATCATATCGTTATCAGACACACTTATTAGGTCTTTTATATCTACTGCAAATGTTGAAAAAGCAATCTTCATGTCCTTATTCACTCTATTTTCTAAACCTTTTAGTCCTCTAATTCCTCCAACAAAATCAATTCTTTTATCAGTTCTAGGATCAGTAATATTCAAAATTGGTTCTAAAATATTATCTTGTAAAAGAGAAACATCCAAAGAATCTACAGGATTATCCGGTACTAGCTTTTCGTCCGCAATTAGTTCGTACCACTGGTTATCAACTAACATGCCAAAATGTCTTTTCTGAGCAGGCTTGTATGGGCTAGAAACCTTATTTACTTGGAATCCTGCCGCTTTAATTTTTTCTATAAACTCAGAAGTGGAAAGGCCGTTAGTGTCTTTAACAACTCTGTTATAATCAAATATTTTTAGATCAGTATCTGGAAAAATTGCAGCCATAAAGAAGTTAAAACCTTCGCTTCCTGTAGTCTTATCGCCCATAGTTTCTCTTCTTTGCTTACAAACATTATAGATTGATGCTGTTCTATGGTGTCCATCTGCAATATACAGGTCTTCTTTAAGGAATAAAGAAGAAATTTCTTCAATTATCGAATCGTTGCTTATTTTCCAAAGGGTATGACTGATGCCGTCTTCTAGCAAAATATCATATAAAGGCTTATTTTCGTCAGCATACTTGTTGATTATTTCCTTTATAGCATTTTGATCTTTGTATGTCAAAAAAATAGGTTCTGTTTGAGCATCAACCATATCAAAGTGATTAGTTCTATCGATTTCTTTCTCCACTCTTGTAAATTCATGCTTTTTTACTACATTATTTGTATAATCATCAATAGAAATGCAGGCAACAATACCTGTTTGAACATTTCCGTTCATAACCTGTCTATAAACATAATAGCACTCTTTATCTTCTTCTAGAAAGATCTCTTTTACTAAAAAATCTTCTAAATTAGTTTTTGCTTTCTTGTAAACAGTATCACTATATACATTCTTTTCTTCTGGCAAATCTATTTCAGATCTAGAAATATGTAAAAACGAATATGGATTACCTTCTGCCATTACTTTTGCTTCTTCTACATTCATCACATCATAAGGAAGAGCTATTATTTTCTCTGCCTTATCTTCAGTTGGTCTAATTGCTTTGAAAGGTTTAACTATTGCCATTTTCTACTACTCCTTTAATATTTGTAATTACTTCTTCTATTGTCATTTCTGTAGTGTTTATCACTATTGCATCATCAGCTTGTTTTAATGGATTTAATTCTCTAGTCATGTCATTATGATCTCTATGTTTAATTTCATCAAAGACTTGGCTATATTGAGTATTTTCGCCCTTTTCTAAGAGTTCTTTATATCTTCTATTTGCTCTTTCTTCAATTGAAGCAATCATAAAAAACTTATACTCTGCATCTTTTAGGACATTAGTTCCTATATCTCTCCCATCCATAATTACACTTTTGGTTTGTCCCATGTTTCTTTGAATACTAACTAGTTTTTCTCTTACAATATCAATAGCTGAAATTTCAGAAGCTATCATAGAAATCTTAGGAGTTCTAATCAAAGCATCAACATTCTCTTCATCTAGATAAATAGATCCATTTCTAAAATCAATATTGGTATTATTCAAAGTTTCTCTTAGTAAGTTTTTATTTGTTATATCAATATTTTCTTTTTGAGTTTTTAAAGCTATAGCTCGATACATCGCTCCTGTATCTACATAATCTAAATTTAAATCTTTTGCCAGTAATTTAGCAATCGTACTTTTACCAGACCCCCCTGGTCCATCAATAGCAATCCTTAATATCTTTTTTTCTTCCACGCTACATCCTTTCTAAGACTTCACCATTTTGAAAATAATAAGAACATAAGATGTTAAATACCTTATGTTCTTATTTAAATTAACTTTTTTTAGTTAAAGATTCAATTTCAGCAATAAAAGTATTTACATCTGTAAACTGTCTATATACTGAAGCAAATCGTACATATGCTACCTTATCTAAATCTTGCAGCTCATCCATAATAAGCTCGCCAATGAATGTACTACTAATTTCTTTTTCCATAGTATTATTCACACCCTTTTCAATTTTATTTACTATTTCTTCAATTTGAACAAGGCTAATTGGTCTTTTTTCACAAGCTCTTATTATGCCATTCATAATTTTCGATTTATCAAAAGCTTCTCTACTACCATCTTTCTTTTCAACCATTACAATAACAGCTTCGACTTTTTCGTACGTAGTAAATCTTCTCTGACATTTTTCACATTCACGCCTTCTTCTAATACTACGACCATCTTCAGTTGCTCTAGAATCTAATACTTTGGTTGCCTCGTTTTCACAATAAGGGCATCTCATATTTTACCTCCTGTAAAATATTTGTACTTTATGTTATAAATTCATTCTTATATAATATTATAACCAATTTTCACAGGATTTTAAAGAGAAAAATAACCTATTAATTATCTATCTTGAATTTGTCCACTATTTAATCTGTCAAAATAAGACTTAGTTTCCTTTACAATAACGCCTGACAGCACTAGAAGTGCAATTAAGTTAGGTAATGCCATCATTCCATTTAATGTATCAGCTAACAACCATACTGTATCTAATGCGATAAAAGGTCCAACTAATACTGTTACAATCCATAACCATCTGAAAATTGTAATAGCGATTTTGTTTTCTCCTACTAAATAAGCCAAAGCTCTTTCAGCATAATAGTTCCACCCTATTATAGTAGTAAAGGCAAAGAAGGCTAAACTCATCATAAGTAGAAATGCTCCGATTTGGAAAGACCATGGAAGTCCAGTTCCAAAAGCATTAATAGTAACATTAGCACCTTCAAGACCAATGTTATAAGAATTTGTTACAACTATTGTTAAACCTGTCATAGTACAAATTACTATTGTATCAAAGAAAGTTCCCGTCATTGCTACTAAACCTTGTCTTACAGGCTCTTTTGTTCTTGCAGCAGCAGAGGCTATTGGTGCACTACCAAGCCCAGCTTCGTTGGAGAATATTCCTCTTGCAACTCCAGATTGCATTGCCATCATCATAGCTCCTAAAGCTCCACCTGCAACAGCTCTAATTCCAAATGCACTTTCAAAAACAGTTACTATTGCTGCTGGTATTTCTTTGATATTATAAATCAAAATCGCAATACAAACCAAAACATAAATAACTGCCATAAAAGGTACTACAATTGTTGCTACATTAGAAATTCTTTTTATACCTCCAATAACTACAAGGCCTGTAAACACAGCTACTGCAACTGCAGCTACTGTTAAGGCAATTGTATACTCGTTTCCAAACAAAGTAATTGTATTTACTCCTTCAGGATCAAAGAATGTTGAAACTGCTGCTGTAATACCATTAGTTTGTACCATAGTCCCTATACCAAGTATTCCCGCACCTATTGCAAATATTGCAAATAGTACTCCTAACCATTTCCACTTCTTGCCCATTCCTTTTTCTATGTATAAGAATGGTCCTCCTAAAGCTTTTCCATCTTCATTTACAGTTCTATATTTTACTGCTAAAACACCTTCTCCAAATTTCGTAGCCATTCCAAAACAAGCTGCTAACACCATCCAGAATAAAGCTCCTGGCCCACCAGCAACCATTGCAGTTGCAACTCCTACAATATTTCCTGTACCAATAGTAGCTGCCATAGCCGTGCACAAGGCTGCAAAACTAGATACTTCTCCCTCTCCATCTTTTTCACTATGGGTCATATAATAAATTGCTTTGCCAAGTTTTCTAAACTGTAATAAGCCTAATCTAGCGGTTAGCCAAATTCCTGTACCCATAATCATTACGATCATAGGAATACCCCATACAAACCCATTTACTGCACTAATAATTTCTGCCATAATAATAACTTCCTTTCATTCTTCAAAATATCTGATAAAAAAAATAAAGTCGTATAAACGACTTCTGAAGATGAACATATAAATATGCTTCTCTGTCCTTTTGCCTGAGAGATTGACATTCAAAAGATAGATAAAATGAATGCTTTACACCTTCGGCGCTCAAAAGAGACTCTCCAGAGATTGTGTTGATTGTTAACAATTAACACTTGTATAGAATAACAATTTCTTAATAAAAATGCAATAGAAAAATAAAAAAAAGTTGTTTCTTAATTCGAAACAACTTTTTTAACTATTTAACTATTAGTTAAGTAAATTAGATTTTCTAGAGCAGATATACTATTCTATTTCAACACCTAATTCAATAACTCTTTCCATAACCTTATCTACGTATATAGCAAAGTAAATAGAGTCTTCTCCATAATACTCAAGGAATGACTCACCACCTGTAGCTTCTTCAAACCCCTCTTCTGTAAGTCCTTGCGCTACTAAACTTTCTTCAATATATTCATCAACATCCTCATCGTTAACTGTAATATCTTCTGCTTGAGCAATAGCATATACCACTAACTCTTCTTGAAGAGCTGACTTTGCATAATCGGTTATAGTTTCATCAAATTCTTCTGTTGTCATTTGCATTGCTTGTTCTACATAGTCTTCAAAAGTATAACCGTACAGTTCTGCTTCTTCCTCTACGCTATCTTTAATTTGTTCTTCCATTGCACTTAGCTGTGCTTCAGGATATTCAAGAAATTCACTGTCCTCTACAATTAAATACAAAAGTCTTAATTTTTCATCATATTCTGCTTGCATATAAGCTGCTTCTTCAAGACTTTTTTTCACGCCTTCTTCATACTTAGCAACTGAGTTATATCCTTGAGCACTAGCAAATTCATCGTCTAATAGCGGGGTTTCATACTTAGTAATTTCATTTACTGTAACTTCAAATTCTACATCCGCACCTGCTAAAGATTCTTCTGTATAATCATCAGGGAATGTTAAGTCAAGAACTACAGTTTCCCCTTTTTCAACACCTATCAAGCCTTCTTCAAAACCATCAATAAAAGAACCAGAGCCAATTTCTAAGGAATAAGCTTCTGCAGTACCACCGTCAAAAGCCTCACCATCTTTTGTTCCTACATAATCAATAACTGCTGTAGACCCATCCTCAACTACATCAATAGTTACTTGCTCAGCTGCTGCCTCAAGTTCTTGAGCAATTTGTACATTAACCTCGTCATCAGTTATAGTTACTTCAATAGGATTAACTTCTAATCCTTTGTACTTTCCAAGTTCAATATAGCCATCAGTATCATAGTTTACCCTATCTGGACCCCCACCAAAAATGAAAAATCCAACAAGAACAGCAATAGCAACTAGCCCTATAATAGAGAAAGTTGCTACTCTTTTTTTACTTAAATTTGTCTCGTTAGTTTTAACAGCTTTAGTTGGAGTTTTTTTAGGACTATTACATACTTCTTCAATTTTGCTATCTTCTGTAGCTTGGGAATCATTAGTAATTGCTGCTTCTTCTACAACCTCAGTTTGAGTTTCTTCACTCTTTTGTTCAGTTGTATCATTATTAGCCTCTACGATTTCATCAATTACATTATCTCCTTGATTTTTTTCAGTATCTTTTGTCATTTAAACACCTCACTGTTCACTATGCTTCCCTTTATTTCAAGGCACTCTTTGCAGTGTCACAAAGCTTTGCAAAGCCTGCAGCATCATGTATTGCCATTTCTGAAAGCATTTTTCTGTTGATTTCTACTCCAGATACTTTAAGGCCATTCATTAACTTGCTGTATGAAATATCGTTCATTCTTGCAGCTGCATTAATTCTTGTTATCCAAAGTTTTCTGAAATCTCTCTTCTTATTCTTTCTACCGATATAAGCTGTTTTTAGAGCTCTCATAACTGCTGGGTTAGCTGCTCTAAATACTTTGCTTTTTTGTCCGTAGTAGCCTTTAGCTAATTTTAATACTTTTTTGTGTC
>CAYJHC010000053.1:0-13872 GCA_964370075.1 uncultured Oscillospiraceae bacterium
TTCAAATCTGGGTGTCGCCTCCAAAAATTAACAAAAAAGATGTCATTGCTAAAAATGCTACTGACATCTTTTTTGTGCTTTTTTATTACGATAAACCTCTTTTTTCAACTATGTTTGTGAGGAAAAATATTGGAGTAATTATATTAGGCTATATATTTTTATTACTGAATATTACGTTTAATGGACCTATTAGTTTTTGCAAATCTGTACGATTTGTCTGGGATTAGTAGGTCTATTATCTTACTTTAAAGCTTGAAGATAAGTTGCATGATTTTTTCTTGGAGCTAATTATTAGAAGAAATTAGTTGGCTTTTAATACAAAAAAAAAGACCTCTACTCTAGAGGCCGTCTTTCGGTCTTTATATTTGAAGCATAAGTTAACTAGCTGAACCTGCGTCAGATAAAACTTTTTCGTATTCAGCAAAAATAGCATCTCTGATTTCATTTCTCGTGTCTGAAACAAGTGGATGTGCGATATCTCTGAAATCGCCTTCGCCCATTTTCTTGCTTGGCATTGCAATGAACAATCCATTTTGTCCGTCAATGATTTTGATGTCGTGTATAACGAACACGTCATCAAATGTGATGGAAACAACAGCTTTCATTTTTCCATCATCATTGATTTTTCTTACACGAACGTCTGTAATATTCATACCCTTCTCCTTTCGCATTATAGCACAAAGTTATGACTAACCTAATTATATACCTAGACCACGATAAATACAAGAGAAAACTATAAGCTTTTTAGATAAATATTACATAATTAATAAAAAACCTTCACGTAATACACATATATATATTAATGACAAAATAGTGTGATTATTTAGAGGAAAGAATTTTAATGGAAGAGTCTGATTTGTCGTCATAATATATAAAAGAAATATATTCGCTGACTTTTTTCTTTTCAGGTTCTATGGTTGCAATGGCAACTCCAATACCAACAACTTTTACTGAAAATTCTAAGAGCATTTCTTCTATTCCTTTTAAACTACCTCCAGCTCTCATAAAATCATCAATAATAAGAGCACTTTTATGTCCCTCAACCGCTTTCTTGGAAATAGACATTTTTTGAATTCTTTCAGAAGAGCCAGAAAGATAATTTATACTTACCGTTGGGCCTTCTGAAATTCTGCTCTCTCTACGAAGAACGATTGTGGGGATGTTTAAGAGTTTTGCAGTCATAAAGGCTAAAGGAATTCCTTTGGTTTCTAAAGTTGCAACACAGTCAGCTCCTGAATTTTTGAAATGATCGGCAAAAAAAGCAGCTAATCGGTTAATGTAGTATGGATTAAACATAATGTCCGAAGTATAAATGAAGCCGCCACCCAAAAATCTACTTGGATCATTTAGTTTTTCAATTAATTCAATTTTCAATGATTCCTTTTGAACTGAGGATAAAGATGGAGCGTAGACTACACCACCATCTGCACCAGAAATTGTTTTTATTTCTCCTTCCCCTAAATGGGAGACAACTTCTTTTGCGACAGATATATCTTCGCTAATACTTGATTTGGCAGCTAAGAATTCTTTACAGAAATAAGAAAGCTTATAAATTTTATTCGGATTATCTGTTAATACTTTTAAAATAGCTGCTACTCTATGTTTTTTTTTCAATTTTTTCACCGCCTTTGAGTTGATTTAGTATAAGCTGATAATATTCTATTTAATTACTTTTGTCAAACTTCAAATAATATGGTATAATTTCAAAGGATTTATGGAGGTAAATATGTTGAATTTAGATAAAAATAGATTTATACACTGCGTTGGAATTGGCGGAATTGGAATGTCAGCAATTGCAGAGGTACTATTAAGTAGGGGATATAAAATATCTGGCTCGGATATGAGTGAAAGCTTGAAAACTATTGAACTAGAAAAAAAAGGTGTAACTATTCAAATTGGCCACGAAGCCTTACATGTAAAAAATGCTCAGTTGGTAATATACACTGCTGCTGCATCATTAGAAAATCCGGAGTTAGTATATGCTAAGGAAAATAATATTGAGATGCTAAGTAGATCTGAAATGTTAGGTGAACTAATGAAAGAAGAGAAAATAAGTATTGCAGTGGCAGGAACACATGGTAAGACAAGTACAACATCTATGGTTTCTTTGATTTTAGAACATGCTGGAAAGGAACCGACCATTTTAGTAGGAGGCAATTTAGCTGAAATCAAAGGGAATATGAAAATTGGTAGCGGAGAGTATTTCGTTACAGAAGCCTGTGAATATATGGACAGCTTTCTAAGCCTTTCGCCGAATGTTGAAATAATATTAAATATAGATTCAGATCACTTAGACTATTTTAAAGATATTGATCACATTACAGATTCTTTTGATTCTTTTGTAGAACTTTTGCCTAAGACGGATGGTCTGTTAGTAGCTTATGAAGCTAACCCTTTTGTAAATAGAGTAATGAAAAAGGCTAATAACTTGGTTACCTTTGGTCTTAACGATAACTGTGATTATTGGGCTAAGAATATTAGCTTTAACCATAATGGTATGCCTAGATTTGAAATATATAATAATACAGAAGAACTGTGTTCAGTTGAACTTAAGGTTCCTGGAGAGTTTAATATACTAAATGCACTAGCAGCAGCAGCATGCTGCCACACATTAGGTGTAGATATTAGTTGCATAAAGAGCACTCTTGAGTCATATACTGGTATAGAAAGACGTTTTGATGTTCAAGGCATTACAGATTCTGGGCTAACAGTTATTGATGATTATGCTCATCACCCTACAGAAATCAAATCTACACTTTCTGCTATTAAGAACATGGCCCACAATGAGAGCTGGTGTTTATTCCAGCCCCACACCTACACAAGAACATTGGCTTTGTTTGATGCTTTTCCAGAATCATTTGAAAATGCGGATAATATTATCTTTGCAGATATTTATGCTGCTAGAGAAAAAAATATATATGGGGTAACTTCCCAACAACTAATGAAGGCTGTAAAGGATCGTTTTCCTAACAAGGGAATATGGCATTTTGAAACTTTTGAAGAAATTGCTGATCATGTAAATGAAAATGCAAAAGAAGGTGCATTAGTTTTAACTATGGGCGCTGGAGATATTTATAAGGTGGGAGAAATGATTTTGGCAAAATAGTATGCATGATAGCAAGTGAATATAGGCTTAGTAAAAAATATGAAGATTTATCACCACACTCTTATGATTTAAAGGTAGAAAAAAATTAGTGTTAAAATATGAAGGGGAAAATGATTAATATGGATTCAAGAAACAGAATAGAAATTTTGGAGGATGAAAAATTAGAGAAAAGAGCAGAACTAAACTTCAAGCATGCGGAAAATGGAGTTGAATTTGTTGATATTAGAACGGCCTATATTGACGAAAATGTGAAAATTGGAAAGGGGACAAAAATATATCCTAATGTGATAATTGAGGGGGATACTGTAATTGGAGAGAACTCAATAATAGGAGCAAATTCTCAGATTAATAATTCTCAAATAGGGAATAATGTAAGTATTAAGAATTCTGTTCTTGAGGAGAGCAAGGTTGGAGATGGAACCTCCATAGGGCCTTTTGCATATTTAAGACCCAAAAGTAATATAGGAGAAAATTGCAAAATTGGTGATTTTGTAGAGGTTAAAAATTCTGTTGTTGGGGATGGAAGCAAGGCTTCACACCTTACATATATTGGAGACTCTGATATTGGTAAGGATGTAAACCTAGGCTGCGGAGTGGTTTTTGTTAACTATGATGGTGTTAATAAGCATCGTTCGATTGTTGAGGACGGTGCATTCATAGGTTGTAATGTAAACCTAGTTTCACCAGTTACCATTGGTAAGGAAGGATACATTGCTGCAGGAAGCACCGTAACTCAAAATGTTCCGGAAGGCGCTTTATTTGTTGCGAGAGAAAAAGGCAAGTTAATTGAAGGATGGGTTGATAGAATTGTAAAAAGAAGGAAAGGAAAGAAAAATGAAAACAAATAATTTTTATGAGTATAAGATTTTTGCAGGAAATTCAGTTCCAGGATTGGCAGAAGAGATAGCAGAACTTATGGGGAAACCAGTAGCGGAGAGTAAAGTTGCAACATTTAGTGATGGTGAAATTTCAGTTCATATTAAAGAAACAGTAAGAGGTATTGATGCCTTTCTTATCCAATCTACATCAACTCCTGTTAACGATAACTTAATGGAAGTTTTGATAATGATTGATGCGATGAAAAGGGCTTCGGTTGGTAGGATAAATGTGGTAATGCCTTACTATGGGTATGCAAGACAAGATAGAAAGGCAAAGGCTAGAGACCCAATTACAGCAAAACTAGTCGCGGATATGCTAGTGGCAGCGGGTGCGGATAGAGTAATTACTATGGATCTTCATGCTGCTCAAATTCAAGGATATTTTGACATTCCAGTAGACCATCTAATGGGTGCTCCTATTTTAGTAGACTATTACAAGAAACAAAATACTGAGAATATGGTAATTGTATCCCCAGACCATGGAAGTGCGGGTAGGGCAAGAATTATGGCAGAACCTTTAAATGCACCAATTGCAATTGTTGATAAAAGAAGGCCAGAGCCAAATAAGAGTGAAATCATGAATATTATTGGCGATATTGAAGGAAAAGAGTGTATATTAGTGGATGACATGATAGACACTGCTGGGACTATTTGTAATGCGGCAGAAGCTTTATTGAAATTAGGGGCAATATCTGTATCTGTTTGTTCAACACACCCTGTTTTATCGGGGCCGGCTTATGAGAGGTTAGCAAATACAAATTTAAAGGAAATAATAGTTACTAATACCATCCCAATTCCAAAGGAAAAAATGCTTCCTAATATGAAGGTTCTTTCTGTAGCACCTTTATTTGCAGAAGCAATGACTAGAATTCATAACAATGAATCAGTTAGTAAGTTATTTGTAAGGTAAAAGCAGGTGTTTTGTAATAAAATTTTATAAATACACATCTGTCTGGCAAAGTAAAAAGAAGGAGAAATTTATTCTAATATGTGGTGGAAAAAGAAAAAAGACGATTCAGCTGGAGAAAACACATATATAGTTGTAGGTCTTGGAAATCCAGGCCAAAAGTATGACCTAACTAGGCATAACATTGGATTTATGACTATAGATTATTTGTCAGATGAGCTAAATATATCTGTTACAAAAATTAAGCATAATGCATTATTAGGCGAAGGGAGAATGGGCAATAAGAAAATTGTATTAGTGAAACCTCAAACCTTTATGAATTTAAGTGGGAAATCGGTAATGGCCTTGCTAAATTTTTATAAAATTCCGATTGAAAATCTAATTGTAATTTATGATGATATTGATATTGAACATAAAGAACTTAGGCTTAGAGAGAAGGGAAGTGCTGGAACGCATAATGGGATGAAGTCTATAATCAATTCTTTAGGTGAACAGGGATTCCCTAGAGTGAGAATGGGAATTGGACGGGATCCTGTTATTCCTCTGCACAGTTATGTGCTAAACAAGTTTTCGAAAAGCGAATTAAAAGATATGGGGAATTTTATTGCTAATGGTGGAAAAGCAGCTGTTGAGATAATTGAGGGGGACATTAATTCGGCTATGAATAAGTATAATGGCAAATATTAATTTGTTCATAAGGAAAAGAATAATTATAAAGAATATTATTTTACCTCACGATAAGAAATATATACCTATTTGTAGCGCCATTTTAGCCGAAATTAAATGAGAAATAATATTAAGAATGTATATGGCTATAGAAATTTCTATAGCCATATCTACTAATAACTAAAAAGAATGAAGAGCAAAAAATAATGGGAGTAATCCGATACACAGGCGTTTCTGAAAGTAGATCCGCAAAAATAGCAGCAAATATAATTAATGAAAAAGAAGGCATCTGTCTTGTTGTTTCGCCTACATATGAAACGGCGAAGGCATTGGCAGATGATCTTGCTTTTTTTGTCAACAAAGAAATAATTTTGATGAATGACCAAGGACATCAGCTTGCTTCATATGAAGCAGCAAATATAGATAGTCAGGTTGAAAGAGAAAAGGCAATTAAAGCAATAAAAGAAAAGGCTGATAAAGTAATTGTAATTGAAGCCTTAGGGGCAGCAAAAAAAGTTGAACCATTAAATGTGGTGTCAAAAAAAACTATTAGAGTAAAAATTGGTGAAATAATTGAGTATAAAGAATTTGGCGAGAAATTATTCACATTGGGGTATGAAAGAGAAAGCTACGTATATTCTAAAGGGCAGTTTGCGGTAAGAGGAAGCATAATCGATGTATTTCCAATTGGCTATGAACGGCCAATTCGTATAGATCTCTTTGGAGATGAAGTGGAAAAAATTAGGTTTTTTGATATAGAAAGTCAGTTTTCGGAAGAAAATGTTGATGATGCTCAAATATCTCAAGCAAGAGAAGACAAAAGGATAAGTGTCGAAGGACTGATTCCTTTTTGGAAATATTTTGAGGAGGGTTCAATTCTAATTGATGATCCAGCAAGATGCTATCAGCGAATTAGGCTTAGAGAAGAAGAGGTAAAAGATGATTTCCCTATATATCTTAGAAATGAAAAAGTAAGAAAAGATGATATAAAGAAATTTACCTTTACAAATGAATATATTAAGATTTATCAAGAAGATTCACTATATGTACTTACAGCATTTGCAGACAGCATAGAGGGAATAGAGGCCTATGAAAAGTTAGAAAATATTACTTGCTATCAGGGAGTTAGTTTTAATGGAGACCTAAAAAGTTTTAAGCGAGAAACAGAAAACTACCTGAAAGAAGGGTACGAAGTATTTCTAGTGGCAGAAACTGAAGGTAGAGCTCAGACTCTAAGAGAATTCATACTAGATGAGAATATAAGAGGGAACATTGCGGTAGTTGCAGGAGAACTTACTACTGGAATGGTTCTTCTTCATGAAAAACTTTGCTATATGACTGACAAGGATATTTTTGGATATAGCAAACATAAAAAAAGAATGAAATTTTCAGAAAAAAAATCTTCGAGAGATATTTTTTCTGAAATAGAAAAAGATGATATAGTAGTTCACGAAAAATATGGTATTGGAAGATTTCTAGGTAATAGCATAATAACAGTTAAAGGCAAAGAAAGAGAGCTTCTAAAAATAAAATATGGTGGCGAAGATGTGCTTTATGTTCCTATGGATCAAATTGATTTAGTACAGAAATATACAGGCTCAGAGAACCCTAAGCTGACTAGGTTGGGAAGTCCTGAGTGGGAAAATGTAAAGAAGAGAACTAAAAAAGCCATAAAAGATATGGCGAAGGAACTATTAGCTCTTACTGCTAAAAGAAAGTCGGAAGGTGGTTATGCTTTTTCGAAAGATGGACCTTGGCAGGCAGACTTTGATGATAAATTTCCTTATGTGGAAACTGATGACCAACTGCGTTGTATTGAAGAAATCAAAGAAGATATGGAGAAATCCGAACCTATGGATAGATTGCTTTGCGGGGACGTTGGATACGGAAAGACGGAAGTTGCTTCAAGAGCAATATTCAAGTGTATCGCTGAAGGGAAGCAAGCGGCTATTCTTGGCCCAACAACCATTCTTGTGAACCAACATTATATAAAACTAAAAGAAAGGTTTGCTGATTTCCCAGTAAATATTGAAATGCTTTCTAGATTTAAAACAGCAAAAGAGCAAACCGAAATAATTAAGAAACTAGAAACCGGTGAAGTAGATATAGTGGTTGGAACTCACAGGCTACTTTCAAAGGATGTGAAATTTAAAGATATTGGACTACTAGTTGTAGATGAGGAACAAAAATTTGGAGTTGCAGCAAAAGAGAAAATAAAAGCACTGAAAGTAGGGGTAGATATGCTAGCTCTTACAGCTACTCCAATTCCTAGAACATTACATATGTCCTTAGTCGGAATAAAGGCTCTAAGCCTTATTGAAGAACCGCCTGAAGAGAGAATTCCTATTCAAACCTATGTTCTTGAAGAAGATCAACTTCTAATAAAAGAAGCAATCAAAAGAGAATTAGAAAGAGGCGGACAAGTTTATATTGTTACGAATAAAATTCAGGGTATTCAAAAACTGGCTGCAGATATAAAGAATCTAGTTCCAGAAGCACAGGTTGCAGTAGGCCATGGAAGAATGAAAGAAGATGTTTTAGAGGACGTAATGATAAACTTCACTGAGGGGAAAACTAATGTATTAATTGCAACTACAATAATTGAATCAGGAATTGACATCCCTAACGTGAATACTTTAATCGTAATAGACGCTGATAAATTTGGGCTAGCTCAACTTTATCAGATTAGAGGTAGGGTTGGTAGAAGCAATAGAATGGCGTATGCTTACCTTATGCATAAAAAAGAAAAAATTCTCACTGAAGTTGCAGCTAAAAGGCTTAGCACAATTAAAGAGTTTACTCAATTTGGAGCAGGCTTTAAGATTGCCATGAGGGACCTTGAAATTAGAGGCTCTGGAAACATACTAGGTGGAGAGCAACATGGGCATATGATCAATATTGGATATGACTTATATTGTAAACTAGTTGAAGAGGTGGTTAAAGAGTTAGAACTTGAAGGGCAAGGAATTCAGGTTGTAGCCAAATTCAATGAAGAAACTAAGTTGGATATTGATGTCACAGCATATATTCCTATGACTTTTGTGGAAAGTGAAACTCAAAGAATAGAAATCTACAAAAGAATTGTTGCTATTAAGGATTTCCATGAGTTGAGAATCTTAGAGCAAGAGCTACGAGATATGTTTGGAAAACTGCCATTTGAAGTAGAAAACTTACTAAGAGTCGGATTAATAAAAAACATGGCTAAATACATACAAGTGGAAAGCATTACTTTAAGCAAAGGTAAGGTGAATATAAAGTATTTTGAACAAACAGGAAAAGGCTCGATGACTGTTTTTGTAGAAGAACAAAAGGATAAAGGACGAAAATTATTAAAAGAATTATATTCTGTAATTCACATACTATATGAGAAACAAAGGGCGGCAGAAAAAGAGGAGAATCGGGTTTAGTGGTAAAATTCCAACAAAAAAAGAAATTCATAACAGGAATTGCGATGTTAGCAGTGGCGGGTATTATTGTAAAAATTCTTGGTGCTTTTTTTCGCATACCTTTAGCTAATATAATTGGAGCCTATGGAATGGCAGTATATCAACCAGCTTATAGTGTGTATTCTGTTTTTGTTACCTTTGCGACTATTGGACTTCCAGTTGCTATTTCTAAATTAACGATATCAGAAAAAAAAGTTTTTCCGATATTATTTAAAATTCTGGTATTTGTAGCTGTTTTTTTTGCATCGATACTATTTCTATTTTCGGAGGAAATAGCTAAGATCATTGGAATTGAAGAAGCAAAAATTACTTTAATGGCAATAGCTCCTGCAATAGTATTTTTATCTATAACTGCGGCAATACGGGGATATTTTCAAGGGAAAGAGAATATGCTCCCTACTAGTGTATCTCAAATAGGTGAGCAGTTAATTAGAGTTGCTTTAGGGTTAGTTTTAGCAGTAGGCTTCATTGGAGGATGGGTTGCCTATAATAATTTTTCAAGTGAAGCAATCGGGGCTTTTGGGGCAACACTGGGAAGTTCAATTGGAGTGTTGATAGGTTCGCTAATAATGATTTCTTTCTATATGAAGGACAGAAATAAGAAAAGCTTAGGAGATATAATACAAGATAATAACAGCTTGGCTAATAATGGGCAAATTGGAGATCATCTTAAAGTCGGAAAAGTAAAAGATGCTTCTTTTTTTTCATTTAAAGGAGGAATTGATAAGTACTATATAGGAAGGTTGCTGAGAACTACAATTGGAATTACTTTAGGTGCGGCTATTTTTCAAATATTTGCTTTTGTTGAGGTGTTTATTATTGTAAATGGTTTAGTAGATTCAGGAGTTCCCAATGTAGAGGCAATAAATGATTATGGCCAGATTACAGGACTTGTTTATCCTATTTTGAATTTGCCATATATAATAGTTGCTTCCATTGCCATTGGACTAGTTCCTTCCCTTACACGATTAACAGAAGAAAAGGTAGGGGTGGGGAAAGGTGATCTGTATAATGGATTAATAAAAGAAAAAGCTAGTGATGCAGTAACATTAAGTGCCGTGGTTGGCTTTCCATCAGCAATAGGAATAGCAACTTTAGGGATAGATATTTTATATCTTCTTTACCCAAGCCAACAAAGCGAAATTACTATATCTAATCTAGTTGTTGTCATTTTTGGAATTAGTGTGGCCGTATTAGCTTTTGTACTTACTTCCATTGGAATTCTTCAAGGGATGGGTAGGATAAAGGAATCGGCATTTGCTGTAGTTGTTGGAATAAGTGTGAAAATAGTATTATCTTATGCTCTGACTAGAGTTAACACTTTTGGAATATTGGCAAGCCCTATTAGCACTTTACTTGGTCTAATAATTTCTTTTATACTTTTAATTTGGGTTCTGAAAAGAAAAGAGAACTATGATTTAATTAAGCTTTACATTATAAATTCTTGGATTGCAATTGAAGGGACTATAGCGGTTCTAATTATTGGGTTATGTGGAAAAACAATTTTGGGGACACTTGGAATTGATTCGGCACTCGTTACCGTAATTGTAATAGTATTATCGGTGGTTGCTTATGGAAGCGTAATGATATTACATAAAGATGAGTTGAAGAAGCTGTTAATTAAGAAAAATAACGAAAAGTAGAACCATTGTTAACCATTTGTTTGGAAAATTTGTGTTGAACTACAGTTAGACTCCACATCTAAATGAAATGCGTAGCCTGGATTATAATTAATGTGCCGATAACCCTATTGTGAAGGTAGAATATAAATAGTATACTGAAATTGTAAATTTATTATAATGAAATTATAAGGAGAGAAAAATGGAACCAATGAATGTAAATGGACAAACTAATAGTTGCGCACCAGCTCGAAAGTTTGTGAAAGTTGTGGGAATATTAATGATTATTTTTGGTGGAATAGGAATGCTTGTCTCATTGTTAGCAGTAGCAGCAGCTTCAGCAGCAGCATATTTATTAGGAGCTTCTATATATATTCCGGTAATTGTGGCAGTAGCAGGATCGGGTTTGCAACTGGCAACTGGAATAATGGCTGTAAAGTATTCTAATACTCCTGTAAAAGCAAAAACATTATTAATTTTGTCGATAGTTATGATTGGTATTAATTTACTTGCTCAAATCTTGAGTGCTACTATGCTTTATGGAGAGTTTAACCTGTTAAATACTTTGCTAGGCTGTTTAATGCCTGTCTTATTAATAATAGGTGCGAATAAAAACATGAAAGCTTAAGACGGATAAGACTTCTTGAAAAATTAACGATGGACTAATTTAATGGTCCGTCGTTTTTTATTTGCTTAAAAACGGTTAAAATAATTATCCTGCTTACAATGATGTTATTACGCATTCTTTTGCAGCAGATTGTAGAGTGGTATGTATACCTGGTTAAAAGAGTAAAAGGGAAAGTGAGAATCACATTTAAAATTGATATCTCGCTTTCTTTTAGAATTAGTAATGCAAATGAGGAGTATATGGACAAAATATATTAAATATATGATCAAAGTGTATTGGGTATATGGTTAAAGTGTATTTGAAATGTTGACAAGTTCATGTTTAAGGGTATAATCATATATGAGTGCGTTGGAAAATGAGAAAGAAGTTTTATTTCGTTTTTCATAATTACTAATAATGAAATGTGTAATATTTTTGACGATTAAGAGGAAAGCATGAGAAATAAAAATAAGAAACAAGGAGGATTTACATTAATAGAAGTAATTGTAGTAATAGCAATACTGGCGATACTTGCGTCTGTTGCTGTTCCTACGGTTTCGGGATATATTGAAAAGGCAAATCAAACCAAAGACCTTACTGTCGCAGCAAGTTTGATGAGAGCGGCAGCAGTTGAGGTTATAATACCCAGCAATAATGTGCCACCAGATACTATTATTTATATGGTTTGGGAAACAGGTAAAGAAGATGCGCAAGGAGGATTTTTTGTAGATACAACTTATAATATGGAAAGTCCTGCAAATAGAGAAAACTTAGATTCTAAACAGTTTGAATATGAACTTGCAGTGTCAATAGGAGAACACCTGTTGGGAGAAGAGAGTTTTTCGGGAGGGTCTTGGAATCCGGGTAGACGATATTTTGAAATTGGGGCAGGTAAGTCTAGTGCATCCGAAGAAATTGACTTCAAATTTTCAATTAATTCTTCTACAGGAGAGTTTCAGTTCCACCCAGACAGGTTTAGCTCTAGACCTCTAAAAGAGGGAGAGGCATATGTATGGATTGATGAAATTGGCGTTAATCCAAATTTATAGAAATAGAGAAAGAAACCGTATTTTTAAAGTAAGATAATAAAATACAAGGCAGGAGAAAGTTAAGAGGGATTGGTGAAACTGAGTGGAAGCCAAACTAGGAAGTTTAAGACTTATAAGATTACATAAAAAATTAACGATGAGCTAGTTTAATAGTTCGTCGTTTTTTGATTTTAAAAATAAAATTATTAATAATGCTAGGGATTTACAATTTACAACATGAAGTCTTAGCAAAGAAAACCCAAAGTAGCACTATACAAGATGAGTCTAACATAAATAGGCCATGCGGGCTGCTGAATTCAAAGATTATATTAAAGAAAAAAGAAAAATTAAGTGAAAAGAGTTTCTGAATAAGAGTTACAAAAGAGATTAAGAGTAGAGTAGAAATCGAAGCTTAAATATATAGTAAGAAATTCATAATTAGTTGCCAAAATAATATTGACAACTAATTGGAAATGTGAGTAAATACAAGAAGAACTATAATAAGGGGTTTAGTCTATGAATTTAAGAAAGTGTTAGTTGAAAAGCTAAGGAAAAGGTAGGAACTAGAGTATTGAAGAGTGTTACTTTGAGGGGAGTAGTTCATTCGGTAATTTTACTTTACAGTAAAGTGAAAGGTTGGTTTGTATGAAAGCAAAAAGAAAAATTCTATTCACCATTACGCTAATTTTATTTGTAACAGGAACACTTTATATTCCGTCGCCATTTGTTACTATTGTTTCAGGACTGGAGGGGGGAGGCACAGAGGGAAATCCTTACCTTATTAAAACCGCTGCAGATTTGCAGGAAATAGGAACTGGGTCTTATGGCTTGGATGACTATTATAAATTGAATAATGATATTGACATGACAAGCATTCCTAATTTTACACCTCTTGGGAAATTTTACGGTACATTAGATGGAAATTTTAAAAACATTAGTAATTTGAAGATTTCTGCTATAGGAAATAATGTAGGCCTTTTTTCTGAGACTAGTGGTGCAACCATAAAGAATTTGGGAATAGTAAATGCAAATGTTACCTCTGCTGGATCTGATATTGCCATTCTAGTCGGAAATGATGATGGAGGAACTTCGGTCTCTAGAACCTATGTAACTGGAACTGTAAGTGGTGGCGCTGCAGTTGGAGGTTTCTTTGGTTCCACCCATGGCAGGGATCCTAGTGATACTATTATTGAAAATTCCTATGTTAGGGCAAATTTAATAAGAGGGAGTAGTGTTAAGGACACCTCAGGTTTTGCAGGTTGGAACTATGCCACTAGTATATCCATAACTAACTCCTACTCTGCGAGTATAGGAGAAGTTCGCCCTATAGCGGGTTGGAGTGATGGCCTTGGAGGCGTTCTAGATATATCTCGACTTGACAATACTTACTATGATGAAACGCTTTCTCCAAGCCTTAGTTCTGGTTATGTTAGTCTAGGAAAAACAAGCTCAGAACTAGAAATTCAATCAACTTTTACGGATAATGGTTGGAATTTTACTGATATTTGGGATATTGACCCTAACAAAAACGGAGGCTATCCATATTTGCGAGGATTTGAAAACCTTCCTGATCCTCCTGGAAGCATTGTTGTTACACTTACTACAGATGGAGTAG
>CAYJHC010000054.1:0-13635 GCA_964370075.1 uncultured Oscillospiraceae bacterium
GTTCAAGATCTCTATTACAAGCATAAAGGGCTACTATATTATCATTATTATCATTTGCATTTCCTAGCGCTATAATCACTTCAGGTAAATCTTTTACTATGCGTCTTGCTTTGTATCTGCTATTTGAATTTCTCTAAGATTTACACCCTGAGGAAGCTCGTAAGCAAACTTAATTGTCTTTGCAACATCCTCAACTCTAATTGCCCCTACTCCAGTAGAAGTTTTCCAGTCCATATACCCCTCTTTAATTGAATCACTGGTTGTATGACTCAATAACTCAGTATCTACAGCTCCTGGGCAAACCCTCATAACTCGTACATTATGTGAAGACAATTCCATACGAGCAACCTCTGAAAGACCTACCACACCATATTTTGAAGCACAGTAGGCAGCATGATTTCCAAAAGGCTTTACACCAGCTATAGAAGAAAGGTTTATAATAGTACCAGATTCTCTTTCTTTCATATCATTCATTACAATTTGCATTCCGTTCATTACGCCCATAACATTTACATCTAGCATCTGTTGCCACTCTTTTGCATCTTGATTTTCAAGATTTCCAAGAAGCATTACCCCAGCGTTATTTACTAGCAAATCTGTCTTTCCATATACTTCCTCCGCAGCTTTAACAGCTGCTTCAAATTCTTCTTTATTTGTCACGTCTACTTGTTTGCAGATTGTATTAGGTAATTCCATTTTCTCTAGTAGGTCAACCCTTCTTGCCAAAAGTAACAAAGGATAACCTGACTCACTAAACTGTTTTGCCATTTCTTTTCCAAACCCTGAACTTGCACCTGTAATTACAACTAATTTTTTCATATTTCCCTCCTTAATCGCCTTTACACTTATCTATTATCTTCTAAATATACTTGCATTGGCTTTCGTATTTTATCTTATTGACTTTTTTACTATTATAGCATAAAATACTATAATGCAAAGTTAAGTATAACTATAAATCTAGAAAAGTCAATAAGGCACTTTTCTTTCACTAAGCGAATTGGAGGTAACTAATGGAGAAAATAAAAGTAAATTCAGAAATCGAAGTTACACTAAAGATAATTGGAGGGAAATGCAAGCCTCTTATCCTTTATCTTCTAATTGAAGATGGCCCTAAAAGATTTAAAAGTCTAATGTCTGAAGTTACTCAAATTTCTCAAAAGACCTTAACAAATCAATTAAGAGAATTAGAAGCTGACGGACTAGTTCTTAGACAGGCATATAATGAGATTCCCCCAAGAGTAGAGTACTCTATAACAGAAAAAGGGGAAACACTATTCCCTATTTTAGATCTTATGTGTGATTGGGGCTATAGAAATAAGGATGAAAAATTTGAAATCGTAAACCCTCAGTGCAGAGATTAAAAAATAATAAGGAAGTTCTATTTTCCATTAATTCGTCCATGGCCTGTTGAATTTGAAGTTCTGTTCTAGTATCTATTGAAGATGTTGCCTCATCAAGAATTATCATAGGTTTATCTGCTATCATTGCTCTAGCAATAGTAATTTGCTGCTTTTGCCCTTGTGACAATTGAAGTTTATCATCTAGGATAGTATCATATCCTTTATCTAATGTTTTTACAAAATGATGTAAGCCTACAGTTTTTGTTGCTTCAAGAACTCTCGCATCTGAAATATTCTCTGCAGAATAAACAAGATTTTCTTTTAAGGTTCCTTCAAATAGCCACGTGTCTTGCAAAACCATACTAAACTTAGAATGAACATCTTCTCTTTTAGCGTCTTTGATTGATACTCCATCTATGTAAGAAAGCTATTTATACACTTCACTAAAAATAACTGATAATACTGTTCATGAAACAAAAGATAACTTTATCATAGGAAATTCTTGATTTTTCCGAACAAAAAACCGTAGTGACAAAAACCACTACGTTATAAATTCAAGAAACTATTTTATTCAACTTAGACTACTAAGCAAACAGTACTTCCTCCAAAATAATTTGCAACTACCAAACCTATTGCTACTAAAGCCATATATATTACAACTAATTTCAAATCAGCTTTTGTAATATTTTTTATGTTCTTTGCTTTTTTGAATTCGCTTATAATTTTCATAGATTTCTCCTTTACATTGACTTCAAACTTCCTTAGACCTATTGAAGCTGCTTTTAAAGTATCTCTTAAAGTTTATTTACCCTATAATATTATGGTTAACCATATATTTGAATAAAAAATACTACTAAATTTATAAGGATTTCAAACTCTGTTTCTTTTCAATTCTTCGATTTCTCACCCATAAGCATGCATCTGTTGATACCATTATTAAATTCAAAATATATAAGAAGATCACTATGTCATAACTATAGAATATTTTATTTAATATTCCTGCAATATACCCTAGTATCAATACAATCAAAAAGCTAAGGCTCTTTCCATTAGTTGACTTAGATTTATACGACTTATAAATCGATAAAGGCCACGCCGCCCCAAAACACAATAGCATAATAGCTTCAAAAATACTCAAATTATTCCTCCTATAAGGTTTCTCCGTTAGTAGACTTTATTTCCACCTTACTTTTTAGCTTTTCATTTAACTTCTTTACCTGATGTCGTTCTGCCAACCACATCACAATATAAATTATAACATAGAATAATGTAAAACTTATGACAACAGATATCATATATTCTCTATAAAATAGATATAGATTTACGCTTGTTATTCCTAGACATATAAAAAAGTGAATAACTGTTGTTGGTATAAGTCCCATTTTTCTATTTTTGTATATTAAGCTTGATATACCATAAAGACTTGATGCTATAAACCAGGCTAGTATTTGTGCTGTAATTTCATTTATCCCTATAAAAGTTACCATCATTATGTTAGAATCATATTACAATTTCAAACAAATATTAACTTTTTAAACACTCTCTAATTATTTTTTCTTTATAAAAGAGTCATCATACTCAATAACTACACCCGTAGGATTTCCTTTATCCAGTTTATTCTTCGCTTTCCTATTTTCTACTGAGTCAAATATAATCGAAAAATCATAATCTGGTGGATAAAGCTCTGCAGCTTTTAATTTCAACTTTAGTCTTTTATGGTTAACTAAAACTTTTTCTCCCTTTACTTGTACTATGACCTCTCCTTTTAGATTTGCAGCTTTATATACAATTCCAATATCTTCATCAGGTAACACTACAACACTGTCACCCATTTGAAATAAATCTTTTAATATATTCTCTTTACGAGGCATATCTTTAATTATTTTGCTTGACTTTCTTTTTATAGGAGGATCTTCCTCATCAACATGAGCAAATCTACCAGTTGAATTAGAAGATTTTAATTCATGATAAGCCTCTTTTTTCGCCCTTTCTAACAAATGCTTGGGCAAGCCAAGTCTCTCAGCAATGGAAAGAGCACAGCTTTCCCCAGCCTCACCTATTTCTAGTTTATAAAGCGGAGTTAATTTTTCCCTGTCAAACTCCATTCTTGCATTAATTAGACCTGGAGTATTTTGAGCATAGTCTTTAATTTCTGGATAATGTGTTGTAGCCAAGAAAAGGCAATTTTCCTTTCTCAACTCGTCTAATATTGATACTGCAATCCCCATTCCTTCTGCAGGGTCAGTTCCTGATCCAAGCTCATCCAAAAGAACCAAACTTTCATGGGAAACTTCCTTTAAAATATCTACAATATTCTTAATATGAGCAGAGAACGTAGACAGGTTTTCTGAAATACTTTGCCCATCTCCAATATCACAAAGAATATTTACATTCATTGTAAGAGTACTCCCTTTTTCTGCAGGAACATGCAACCCACATTGAGCCATAAGTGATAAAAGACCTACGGTTTTTAGTGAGACAGTTTTACCGCCTGTGTTAGGTCCTGTAATTACAATCCCTCTATAAGTCTCTCCTAATTCAAAATCTAAGGGCACACACTCATCCTCTTTTAATAATGGGTGCCTACCTTTAATTATCTTTATTTTTCTATCAACTGTAACCGGAACATCATTTCCTTTTACCTCATAAGAGTACTTAGCTTTGGCAAATATAAAATCCAAGTCTTCCATGTACTCCATATTGGTTTTCAGACTATTCATCTCCTCATCAACTAGCACCGATAATGTATATAAAATTTTACGAATCTCGTTATCTTCCTCTATTTGCAAAAGATCTAATTCATTTTGTGTCTTTCCAATTGATGCAGGTTCAATAAATACAGTTCCTCCAGTGTTTGAGGTATCAATAACTGCCCCTGGAACCTGATTTTTATATGCTTTTTTTACTGGAAGAACATACCTTCCATTTCTAATTACCACATTATTATCCGCCAAATAATTTCGTTTACTTTGCAAGATGGTTTCTAGCTTTGTTTTTATGGTTCCTTGTAACTTTTCAATTTTTCTTCTGATATCTTGAAGATTTTTTGATGCAGTGCTATCTACCCTATCATTTTTTATTGCAGACTCTATTTCATTATGTAAGTCTGTTAAATCAATAAGTGCTGCTCCAAAATATGCTAGGTTAATTTCCAAAGACTCTGCTTTTTTTAGAAATGCAGCAGTTCTTTTGCATGAGTATATGAATGTTGCAACTTCAATTAGTTGCTGAGGGGTTAGCATTCCTCCCTTTTCTGCTAGAGCTAATGTTTTATCAAGATTTTTCATTATTGCTAAAGGAGGGGTTCCGATACTTTCAATAATTATTTTTGCCTCCGTTGTGTCTTTCTGTTTTTTTCTACATTCTTTCTCATTTAAAAAAGGCTTCAGTTCGAGTAGTTTATCTTTTGCATTTTCTGATAGTGCGCATTGACTTAAATTTTCTAATATTTTATTGAATTCTAAAGTTTTATATGTGTTTAGCATTTTATTCTTTTCCTTTTCTCATTTCATAAGTTGTTATACAAAATAAGGCAATTAAAAAGTGTATAGACTTATCCATACACTTAATTTATCAATATAAGGTTTCCTTATTGTAAAAGTGTATTTCTTGTGTAACAAAAATATGTATAACAAATACAAGGCAACGTCGCCTTAGTTAGTGTTTAATATATTCTTCTTTTAGTGGCCTGTTTTCAACAAATTGTCAAAAGCAAACCTATGCTACATTTAACAAAAAATACTCCTTTAAAATCTCTTTATCTTACAGTTCTAATATATCATATTTAATTTAAAAGTCAATAATTCTCAATAATTCGAAGTTTTACTTATTTTTCACAGCATCAACAATGCGGCGTAGACCTTCTTCTAAAAGCGACATAGGGCAAGCTAAATTTAGCCTAATGAACCCATCAGCATTTTGAACAAACATATTACCGCCTTCAAGCAATACACCTGCCTTATATGCAAAAAACTTTGATAGATCTTCAGTTATATCAAAATATCCTGTCAAATCAACCCATGCAAGATATGTAGCTTCTGCTATTTTAAATTTTGCTTTAGGTAGATGCTCTCCAAGATATTTTTCTACATACTCGAAATTATTATCTAGATAATGTTGTAACTCTGTGACCCAAGATTCGCCTTTCTCATATGCAGCTTGAGCTGCGGTAACGCTTAAAGGATTATCAAATCCATAATGTCTTGATAACCATGTTGCTCTTAACTCTTCATCCCTAATAATAATATTTGAAAACATCAATCCTGCTAAGTTAAATGTTTTGCTTGGTGCCATAGCCGTTATTAGTCCCTTGTAGTTTTTCATAACTTTTCCTAAAGGAATGTGTTTTTGATTGCTTCTCAATAAATCACAATGGATTTCATCAGAAATTACCCACAAATCATGTTTTTCAATAATTTTAGCTACTTTTGTCAGTTCATCTTCTTTCCAAACACGGCCACTTGGATTATGAGGATTACAAAATATAAACAACTTTGTTTTCTCATCTGATGCTTTTTTCTCTAAATCTTCAAAGTCAATTGTGTAATATCCATCATTATTAATCAAGTCTGAACAAACACATTCACGTTGATGAAAATCTGCTGCATATTTGAAATATGCATAGGAAGGAGTTTGAAATAGCACTTTCTCATCAGGCTTGGTAATATATTCAACCAATTCATATAATGCTGGAATTATACCATTTGAAGTCACTAACTCTTCTTTTTCAAAAGACCAATTATAGCGACGTTTGCACCAGTTTAGAAAAATATTATAGTATTCATCTCCAAAAATTTTGGTGTAACCAAATATCTCCTTATCAAGCCTATCTCGCATAGCATCAATAACAACATCAGGAGTAGCAAATTCCATATCAGCAACCCACATTCGAATAAATTCATCATCTTTATACGGAAATTCCATACTCTCATCTGCTTTAAAAATATAACTGCGAAATCCGTCAGTGTTTAAAGCATTAGTATTTTTTCTGTCAATTATTCTATCAAAATTATACATACATTCATTCCTCCCTGTCATCCTAAATATAGTAAAGCTCTTGCAGATACAAGAGCTTTACTGATTTGATAATATACAGCCTAATGTGTTGTTTGTACATATACAAACTATTTGCTGAATTTACTTGTTCTATAAATAATATTTTCTCTTCCCGCTCCATTACTAATTATTGTAATTGGATATCCTAACTGTTCTTCAACAAATTCAATATATTTACGACAGTTTTCTGGTAATTCATCATAATTCTTTATATGCTCAATATCACATTCCCATCCTGGCAATATTTCATACACTGGCTTTGCATGCTTTAGTTTAGTAGTTACTGGGAAATCAGTACTTACCTCACCATCTATTTCATATCCTACACATACTGGAATTTCTTTTAGATAACCAAGAACATCTAATACAGTAAAGGCAACATCTGTCGCACCTTGTAAGCGACAACCGTATTTACTCGCTACACAATCAAACCAACCCATACGGCGCGGACGTCCGGTTGTTGCCCCATATTCGCCACCATCACCACCACGTCTACGTAGTTCATCTGCTTCTTCACCAAAAATTTCAGAAACAAATTCACCCGCACCTACAGAAGATGAATATGCTTTGCATACAGCAATAATTTCTTTAATTTCATATGGAGGAATTCCTGCCCCTACTGCACCATAAGAGGCTAAAGTAGAAGATGAAGTGACCATTGGATAGATTCCATGATCAATATCTTTCATAGTTCCTAGCTGACCTTCTAGAAGGATAGTCTTTCCTTCTTTAATTGCCTTATCTAAGTATGAAGACACATCGCATACATATGGAGCTACCATATCACGGTACTCATATAGATTTTCCAGTAGCTCTTCTTGATTTAACTCAGGTTTATTATATAAGTGTTTTAATAAAATATTTTTGTAAGTACAAACATTTTTAATTTTTTCTTTCAATAATTCATCATCAAATAACTCACTTACTTGAAATCCAATCTTCGCATATTTGTCTGAATAAAGTGGAGCAATCCCTGCCTTAGTAGAGCCAAACGACTTTCCTCCCAATCTTTCTTCTTCATACTCATCAAATAAAACATGATATGGCATAACAATCTGGCACCTATCAGATACCAAGATTTTTGGTATAGGTACATTTTTATCAACAATTGATTTAATTTCATTAAATAATCCAGGAATATTTAGTGCTACACCATTCCCAATAATGCTAGTGGTATGATCATAAAATACTCCGCTAGGCAAACTATGTAATGCAAACTTACCATAATTATTTTTAATTGTATGTCCTGCATTAGCTCCACCTTGAAAACGTACAATTATATCGGCCTTTTCCGCTAGTACGTCAGTGATTTTTCCTTTTCCTTCATCTCCCCAATTTGCTCCTACAATTGCTTTAACCATATTATACCTCATATTATCTTTCTTCTTTTTCTCCACTCGCGTGGATGTGACATACTTCTTATTATTCTAAACTGATATTTCAGCTGAAATTCCTAATAAAGATTTGTTTGCTTCTAAAATTGGATTCACAACATCTTCTAGAAATTTCTCTACTTGATGTACAGATCGACCTACATACTTACTAGGTTCCATACAAGCTTCTAATTCTTTAAGATCAAGTCCAAAAGAAGGATCTGCAGCAATTAGCTCTAACAAATTATTTTCTCTTCCTTCAACCTTAACATTGCGCCCAGCTTCCATAGAAAGCTCTCTAATTTTTTCATGAAGCTCTTGACGGTCCCCACCACGCTTTACAGCATCCATCATAATATTTTCGGTGGCCATAAATGGGAGTTCACTCATAAGTCTCTTAGTAATTACTTTATCATACACTACTAAGCCATCCACTACATTTAAACATAAATCTAAAACGCCATCCGTTGCAAGAAATGCCTCAGGCATAGATAGTCGTTTATTAGCGGAATCATCCAAAGTTCTCTCAAACCATTGAGTTGCTGAAGTAATTGCAGGATTTAGTGCGTCTACCATAACATATCGACTTAAAGCAGCAATACGTTCACTACGCATCGGATTTCTCTTATACGCCATTGCTGAAGATCCGATTTGACTCTTTTCAAATGGCTCTTCCACTTCTTTTAAATGCTGTAAAAGGCGAATATCATTGCTCATTTTTTGTGCACTAGCTGCAATTCCTGCTAATACATTAGCTACTTTTGTATCTACTTTTCTTGAATATGTTTGTCCTGAAACTGCATAGCATTCAGTGAATCCCATTCTTTCAGCTATCATTGGATCAATTTTATCAATAATATCATGGTCTCCGTTAAAAAGCTCAAAGAAAGAAGCCTGAGTTCCTGTAGTTCCTTTGGAACCTAGTAATTTTATATTTTCTAACACAAAGTCTAAATCTTCTAAGTCTAAGCAAAACTCTTGCAGCCATATACTTGCTCTTTTTCCAACTGTAGTTGGCTGCGCTGGTTGGAAATGAGTAAAGCCCAAAGTTGGTAAACTCTTATATGTATCTGCAAATTTAGCTAGTTCTGCAATAACATTGATTAACTTTTTACGTGTTAATCTCAATGCCTCCACCATAACAATAATATCTGTATTATCTCCTACATAACAAGAGGTTGCTCCTAGATGAATAATCCCCTTTGCATTTGGACATTGTACTCCATAGGCATATACATGGCTCATAACATCATGTCTTACTTCTTTTTCTTTTGCTTTTGCAACATCATAATTGATATTCTCAGCATTAGCTTTCAATTCGTCAATTTGCTCTTGTGTAATTGGTAGTCCTAATTCCTTTTCCACCTCTGCAAGTGCAATCCATAGTTTTCTCCAAGTTCGGAATTTCATATCAGGTGAAAAAATGTATTGCATTTCTTTACTTGCATATCTTTCAGAAAGTGGACTAACATATTTATCATTAGACATTTAACTCTCCTTATAATCCTAAACGAGAAAATACTTCGTTATATGCTTCTTCTATATTTCCTAAATCACGACGGAAACGGTCTTTATCTAATTTTTCACCTGTATTTACATCCCATAAACGGCATGTATCAGGGCTTGTTTCATCTGCTAAAATAATGTCACCATGAAAACGGCCAAATTCAATTTTAAAATCTACTAAACGGATATCAGCCTGTAGAAAATATGTTTTTAATACTTCATTTACTTTAAATGCATATTTTTTAATTATTTCAATTTCTTCCCAAGTTGCTAACTTAAGTGCAACAGCAAAATAATCATTAATCAGTGGGTCTCCTAAATCATCATTTTTGTATGAAAATTCAATTGTTGGCTCATCAAAAATAATTCCTTCTTCTACACCTAGTCTTTTAGCAAAACTTCCTGCAGAAACATTTCTAATAATCACCTCAAGTGGTACGATATCTACTTTTTTTACTGCTGTTTCTCTATCACTAAGTTCTTCAATAAAATGTGTAGGAACTCCTTCTTTTTCAAGAATTTGGAACACATGATTCGACATTCGGTTGTTAATAACGCCTTTGCCTACAATAGTTCCTTTTTTCTCACCATTAAATGCAGTAGCATCATCCTTGTAATCTACAATAACCACATCTGAATCCTCAGTAGCATAAACTTTTTTCGCTTTACCTTCATATAATTGTTCCATTTTTTCCATGTAAAATCTCCCTCACTATTTTTTTACTAACAACACTATAATAGTATATAAAAATATAGCGGTAAAATCAATATTCCACTAATAATTAACTAAATATTTCACCTATTCGAAAATTATGAAAGTAAATTCACCTATTCCTATTTACACTTGAATCAACCGCATGAATTACTGCTTTATGGTTTGCTTAAATAAATTTATTTTTACAAACTTATGTAGGCTAGTCTATCGTAAAAAACAAACCTGAAAATACCCCAAAACCATCTTTTTTATTGTTAAGATAGTTAAAAATTTGATGAATTTTTATTTATATGATAAAATAAATAAAAAAAGAAAGTTTATATTGTACCTCTTTTTTTCAGGTTATTAGTTTGTATTTACCAAATGATTAGTGGAATAACTGGAAAATCTAAGTTGCAATGCAAAAATAGTAAGAACTGTTATGCTGAAGTTCTTGCTATTATTTTTTCACACAGCAAACATGTAATTTACTTTAGGTGGATTGGAGAAGTTATGGGATTACTAGAATTACTTTTAATAGGGTTAGGGCTATCAATGGATGCATTTGCAGTTTCTGCATGTAAAGGCTTAGCTCTACCCAATGTGAAAAGTAAAGAAATGTTAATTTGTGGCAGTTGGTTTGGCGGGTTCCAAATGATAATGCCTTTTATAGGCTTTCTATTAGCTAATACATTTGCAAAATACATAGTCCCTCTGGCTCCTTGGGTAGCTTTCTTCTTACTTCTTTTAATCGGTGGGCATATGATTAAAGAGGCCTGTCCTAATAGTCAGGAAGAAAACCTTAAACCTGAACTAGATTGTAGAACAATGTTCTTACTAGCTGTTGCAACTAGTATTGACGCCTTTGCAGTTGGGGTAACATTTGCTTTGGTTCCTATAGTAATTATTTCATCAACAAATTTCTTTAACACTTTACTGGCCGTAGTCATCATAGGAATAATTACATTTATCATTTCTGCATTTGGAGTAAAAGTTGGCAATATATTTGGATGTAAGTTCAAGTCGAAGGCAGAGCTTGTAGGTGGAATTATCTTGATTATTATAGGGTTTAAAATATTAATAGAACATTTACTATTTTAAAAAAACACTCTTAAAATAAAATTACCTAAGCCAATTTAAATATTAACCATCATGAAAAGGAGAATCAACATGTTGTATTTTATCGGAGAAATATTGACACCATATCAAAAATTAGAAGATTGCCCCTCAAACATTAGAGAAGATGGCCCTCTTTGTGAAATTAAAATATACGAAGAATTTAAAGATGGTCTATTTAACCTTAACGTAGGTAAAAGAATATTAATTTTATATTGGTTCGAAACTGAAAACAGAGTTGCTGAAATAGTGGAAAAGCGTGATGGTTCAGGTTTTTATGGAACTTTTGCCCTTAGGACCCCTCATAGACCTAATCCAATTGCAGCCTCTACCCTTCCTATAGAAAAAATTGAAGGAAACTCTATTTTTGTAAAAGGCTTAGACTGCCTAACAGGAACTAAACTATTAGATATAAAACCGTCTATGGATTAATCTATAGCAAGCAAACGATACAGTTACTAGAATCAACACTTTCTTGTTCTTTTATGGCTTACAGTTGCCGCAAGGCTCATATCCTTGGGATACTAAAGACTCTTCGCTATCTGATACGTATTTTCTATTTTCTGCATTCATATCATCTACACTGTAACAACTAGGCTTATGATACTTATAAGTGTTTGTATTTAACACATAAGAACTTGATTGTGTAGAGATCCCATAATTTGAGTCTGCTGTTTTTTCGCTTTCACTACTTGACTCAGAATTAATCATAGATTTACTATTCCCTGTTAGATAATCAATTTCAATGTCAGGTTGAACGTTATAGCAAAACACATTAAATAAGATTCCTTCTCCATTATCCTCTACTGATTTCGCTTCCATAAGGACTCCTGTAGCTATTAGGTTGTCTCCTTCAAATATTGGAGTTACCCTATAGTAAACGTTGTTTCCTGTCTCTTTCACATAGTCTGCTACCATATTTTCAAAAGGTAACATTCCTTCCGTATTCATATATCTTGTTCCTGTAATAAGGTTTTCTTCATTTGCATTTTCCCCAGTTAATTGGAACCCTATTAAGTGTGATCTATTATAAAGATATTTTCCATCTACATTTTCGTACATTATGCTTTGCCAACCTGAAGGTTCAATATGGCTAATTGAACCTCTGTCTTCTGTCGGCATTATATCAGTGCCAATACTTGCAGTAGCAACACCACATCTTCCCAAACTATCTAAAGAATCATAGGATTCAAAAGAAGTATCAGTAATTTCCTCCTCTGAAAAATACGGTATATTCCCATTTATTTCTACGAACGGGCTTCCATCATAAACAGGAACTTCACCAAAATCTATGAAATCTTGGTCTCCTTCTTCTATTGGAATAGGTTCTTGTGTCTTTGCTGTTGCCTCATCTAAGGAACATCCTGTTAGAGAAAAAGCTAATAGAAAAGTTAATAATAGAGCCGTGCTTATAAATAGTTTTTTCTTCATTTTTTTCTCCATTCTTCTATAGTTATTTTTTCGTGAGAACTACCTTCAAACTCTTCTATTGAAGTAAATTCCCATTCTTTATCATTTAAATCAATATCAAAAAAAAGATCTCCTGGATATTTTCTGTTCCATTTACATAAAAAAACCTTCTCTATTTCTTCTTGAAAATCTTTTAGAGAAGTGGTTTCAACAAAACAATATTCTCCTTTGCCTACTTTAGCAAGGAAATTTTCGTCAATTAATATTTTGCTTTCATTTTCTGGAGTATCATGAAATTGTTTTTTAGAATAACTGTTCATCCAAAGCTTATTCGTCTCGCATTTCTTTAAAATATACTCCCTAAGCTTTTTATCCTTGCTTTGCCTTCGTTTGTTAAACATCATTCCAAGTGAATCATCTATTGGTACAAATATAATCATCTAGCCATCCTTATCTCATTCTGCTTGCATTAAAGTGTCATTTGATAAACTATTTCCACAAGCTATACGCTTTGATTAAATCACAAATTATTTATATGTGGAATTGATCATTATAATTATACTACGTTTTTTAGATAAAATCAAAATATTTATTGATTTTTCAATGCTTTGCAAATATATTTTCTTTTTTAAAAGAAGTAAAAGCTATAGCAATTCATAAAAAAGCTTGCCATCTTAAAACAAATCAAATAGAATAAATCTAAATGACCAACATAAGCAAAATGTTTAATGAAATTTGTAAATTATACGAGGAGGTATAAAATGAAATTAGGAGCTTTTTCCATCAGTTTATCTGTAACTGATTTAATCAAGTCAAAGGAATTCTACGAAAAACTAGGTTTTACTCAGTTAGGTGGCCATTTAGAGCAAAATTACTTAATAATGAAAAATGAAAATTCTATTATCGGATTATTTCAAGGTATGTTTGAGGGAAACATTTTGACCTTTAACCCAGGTTGGGATGAGAATGCCCAAGAATCAAATCCATTTACAGATGTAAGAGAGCTGGAAAGTCAACTAAAAAAAGAAGATATAAATTTTATCTCTGAAACAAACAAAGAAGAAACATCTGGTCCAGGCAACTTTATGATTACAGATCCAGATGGAAATATCATACTAGTAGATCAATATAGATAGTATTA
>CAYJHC010000055.1:0-13342 GCA_964370075.1 uncultured Oscillospiraceae bacterium
CGTGTAACTAAACTCTCTAAAAATTCTAGCACCTGAAAAAGTTATCCTTATTTTCATTATGTTAGTTTATAACGCAATAGTTGTGCCAAGTCCACCTTTTCCACGTCCATTTTCGGATTCTTTGCCAACAAAAATATATTTTCTCAAAGCTCCTTGTATTTTCAACAAATTAACACAAAACATTTTTTTCTAATCTTCTTATTTTTTCTAAATTCTTTTTTTTACATCGGCCTGCTTTCTTTTTCTCATAGTAAGTATTAAAAAAACGCCCATATATGGGCGTTTTGACTGCAAAATTATGGGCATTAATTAAATCCACTTCTTTTTAACTTTATACCAATAAGTTTATTTCGCATATTCATACTATTTATTTTCAATTCCTTATTTTTTATTTCCCATTGTGGCGCTTGCCTTTTTACTACTGCCATTTTTTTGTACCCCTACGCAAAACTCTCAAGATTCCACATTTTTACTGAATCCCCTAAGCTTTGTCAGCAAATACACCTTCGATCGTGAACTCCTATAAGAGCTTCTACCAACAGATGTTTACGTTGGGCCTAGGATATATTTTTTTAGTTTATGTTGAAGTGTCTGCCTCTTCATTCCTATCTTCTTTGCAACTCTTGTTACATTCCCACCGTTTTCAGCCATGGCCTTTTCTATAATATCCTTTTCTATTCCTTCCAAAAAATCACTTAAATTCTCCTTCTCAGGGTCAAATGAAACTTCGGCTTTTTCCGGAACAGAACTAACCTCATCAACATATAAATGGTCTGACGACAAAATTTTCTCATTATTCGAAAGTGCCACCGCTGCCATTATCATATTTTCAAGCTCTCTTACATTGCCGCTAAAGTTATGAGCCATTAACTTTTCCATAGCCTCACCAGAAACGCCTTCCACCCTTCTTCCTAGCTCTTTGTTATGTTTTTCTATAAAGTGTTCTACCAATATGGGAATATCTTCCCTCCTCTCATTCAGAGGCGGAATTACCAGGCTAATTATATTCAATCTATAATAAAGATCCTTTCGCAAAGCACCTTCCTCAATTAACCTTATTGGATCCTCGTTTACAGTTGCAATTATCTTTACATCCACAGGGATATCCTTACTTCCTCCAACTCTTCTAACATACCCTTCTTGCAGTACCCTCAGCAGTTTGCTTTGAAGGTCATACGGCATGGCGCTAACTTCATCCAAAAGCAGCGTTCCTCCGTTTGCCTGTTCAAATAATCCTGCCCTATCTACAGCACCTGTAAATCCACCCTTGGCAGTCCCAAAAAGGATTCCCTCAAACAATGAATCTGGAATAGCTGCACAATTTTGGGCAACGAATGGTTTATCTTTTCTTTCTCCACTATAGTGTATGCTTTGAGAAAAGAGTTCTTTTCCCGTTCCTGTTTCTCCATATATAAATACAGCTGTTTTTGTGGAAGCTGCTAGCTTTGCCTTTTCCACTACCGCCAAAAATTTTGCACTCTCCCCTACAAAGTTATCGAAACTATAACTTTTTATCTTAGGCTTTGCATTTTTGTATTCTAACATCTTATCCGTTACTCTTTTTATAGAAGAAAGATCTTTTGCAACCTCTATGGCCGCAATGACTTTTCCTTGAACTATTACCGGAACCGTTGTATTTTCTGTGGTTATCTCTTTTCCTTTTTCCGTTTCATAAGTCTGCCTGAATTTAATTGACTTTTCTTCATTAGCAAGGGCTCTTCTAAGGGTACTATCTTCGGCAGAAATGTTTCCAAAGGTTTCTGAAAAAGGTTTTCCCAGCACTTCTTTTCGACTTAATTCTTCAATTTCTTCCATTGCCGAATTATAAACTAAAGAAACGCCGTCCATATCAACAATATGAACGCCGTCACTCAACAATTCTGTCAGTTCCATTAAAATGGCTTCAATTTCTTTATTTTCCATTTTATTTTACCCTATTATCCATTCCGCTTAATCTCTTTCGGCTAAAAATTTATCTTTTATTTTTCTCAATCTGTTTCTTCTCTCTTTTTTTTGCAGCTAAAGATACTGTTTTTTTCTTAGGCTTAGCCTGTCTTTGCACTCTTGCCTTTTCCTCATAATAAGATTTTCTTGTAACTTCTCCAGTTGCTTGGCCTTTTTGTTTTGCCTTATTAACTTTCTTTTCTAGGGCTACAAAGTCCTTACCTTTTAGAAAATTAGGTTGTTTTCCTAATATATATCTATACTCTCTTCTAATAAAGGAATTTATATCTATAAATGAGATTAAGAAAAAAGTAATCATTCCAATTAGTATTGCAATTTCTAAATATACTGGTAGCACGCCTGCCAAAGGAACCACAATAACCGTCGCCATGGTAAGTATTATAAAGAATTTATTCTTTATCCCCCACTTAGTTCCTATAATCCCCTTAGCTTCTCCGTCTGCAAAGTCGGCCAGGCCTAGTGCCAAAGCAGAATAAGATATCAAGAACGCTATCACAGAAACAAAGGCAAGGCCTACCACAGGTAGTTCCACAAAAGCCATAGACTGAAACCCATTAAAAGTATAGTATATCCCCAAAGCAAGCTCTGCCGATTTCACTAAAAGGCCCACTAAAGCCAACACAAATAGTGTCTTAAATTTTTTAGATATAGGGATTAGTTTTACCCCAGAAATCACTACTATCAGCCATCCTAAAATTCCAATGCCTATTGCAATGCTTTCTGCTATCCACTGCGGATAAAATCCCCTAACTACCATTGTGCCAATAATGCCAATCACTACAATAAACAATCCTACCAATGCTCCAGGCAAGTTCATTACTCCATGTTTTTTTTCTCTTGGTTTCTTCTGAACCCTGCTCTTTGTAGCAGCTTTAGATTTTGTTGTAGTTGTTTTCTTTTTTGTAGCCATTTATGCCCTCCGATTTTTTTCATATACACCATTATCTCATATATTAAGCCAATTATCAACTTTTGCAAAGAAAGTTTTAAACAATTCTGATTTTTTCCGCAACTATTCAACCCCCTATAATCACATGGAACTCTCCTTAATTACAATTCTAAACAAATACAAATTTGTGAAATTTAGCGAAACCCTTGTCAATTACTCAGAAAAACAGGCATATTCATTGGTCTAGTTCTTGTCAAATATAACATCTATATTGGTTCTTTGTAATGCTAAGGATATTGCTAGGGTACACATCCCTTATATATAGCCAATTTAAATGAGTTGTGAGTTACAATAATAGAGAAAAATCAAATGAAAGGTTAAGAATAAAGAAACACTCGTGACTCATAAGAAATTTCGCAAGCCGAAACCATATCCATCCTCATGCAAATTACAAATTCCCAAAAATAATAAACCTCAATTCAAGGGTTCCCTAGAGAAATCGCTTGAATTGAGGTTTATTACGTGCTTTTATGATTTCCAACTGTAACACTCACAGTAACTCACCATTACATTAGCGAAGTTGAACCCTACGAGTTTTCAGAAGTTTCGAATAAAAAACTATCACATTTTTCCTTTATCTTTAGACCAAATATATTTATTTAATATTATCCCAATATTATGGAAGTAAGCTCTACTGGATCTACAATTTTTCCATCCTTATAGACTCTCATATTTCCACTTGCAATCTCATCGATTAAGATAACTTCGTCATTATTGTACCCGAACTCATACTTAATATCGTATAACTCTAAACCTTTTTTTGCTAATGTTTCTGCAACAACTTTAGTGATTTCTAAAGTTTGCTTTTTCATGCTATCATACATTTCTAAATCCATTAGCCCAATTAACGCCAATCCATCTGGAGTAATTAGCGGATCTCCTTTATCATCATCTTTCAGAGTAGTTTCTACGTATCCGCCTTCAATTACAGTACCATCTTCAATATAATCACCATAGCGACGAATGAAACTTCCTGTAGCCCTACATCTACAAATTACTTCTAAGCCTTTTCCAAATACTTTTGCAGGAAGTACTTCCATAGTTGCATTTTCAATATCTGCTGATACATAGTGAGTTTTTACTCCTGCCTCTTTTAAAACTTCAAAGAACAAAATTGAAGTTTCTAAGTTAGCTCTTCCTATACCCTCAATAGTTAAGCCGATAGAGTTCTCCCCTGGATCAAATACTCCATCTTTTCCAGTACAGTCATCTTTAAATTGAAGCATTATATTTCCATTTTCCAACTCGAATACATCTTTTGTTTTTCCTTGATAAATCTTGTTCATTTGTTCCTCTCTTTCTGTTTCTATTACATTTAAAATAAAATTATTAATTATAAATGGTCCCTATGTCTTTTCTATATTGAGCTCCATTAAATTTGATTTTTTCTACATTATTATAGGCTAGAATCTTTGCTTCTTCATGGGTTTCTCCAAAGGCTGTGACACCTAGGACTCTGCCACCAGCCGTTAAAATTTTGCCCTCTTCCTTTGAAGTTCCACTATGAAATACAATTGCGTTCCCGCTTATTTCTTCAAGGCCTGTAATTTCTTTGCCCTTCTCATAGTCTCCTGGATATCCTGCAGATGCCATTATTACACAAACCGCCTTTTTATCTTCCCACTGAAGTTCTATATCCTTCAGTCTATTTTCTCTTACTGCAAGGAAAACATCTAATAAGTCATTCTTCATTCTCGGAAGTACAGACTGAGTTTCTGGATCCCCAAAGCGATTATTGAATTCAATTACTTTTGCCTTTCCATCCTTTATCATGAGGCCTATAAACAGTACACCCTTAAACTCCAAACCATCTTTTTGGAATCCTGCTAGAGTCGGTTCGAGTATTTCTTTTCTGATTGTATCATTTAGCTCATCATTAATAATTAAACTTGGCGAATAGGTTCCCATGCCACCTGTATTAGGACCCTTATCTTCGTCAAAAATTCTTTTATAGTCTTGAGCAGGCGCCATAGGCGTAATAGTATGTTGATCCACAAAACATAACATGGAAGCTTCTATACCATCTAAGAATTCCTCAACAACAATTTTGCTCCCAGCCTCTCCAAATATTTTGTCTCCCATCATTTGATTAATCGCCTCTTCTGCATCATCTTTGTTTTCTGCAATTACAACCCCTTTCCCTGCAGCTAGGCCATCTGCCTTGATTACCATAGGGTATCCATATATCCCAACATCCTCAAGAAGGCTATCTTTTTCTATATACTCTTTATATCCTGCTGTTGGTATATTATGTCTAGCCAAGAAATCTTTTGTAAATGCTTTGCTCGCTTCTAGTCTTGCGCAACTTTTATTGGGTCCAAAGGTTTTTATATCTTCAGACTCTAGCCTGTCGACTATACCCATTGCAAGAGGAACTTCTGGTCCAATTATCACAAGTTCTATCCCTAGCTCTTTACTAAGACTCACTATTCCTTCAATGTCTTCTGCAGAAACTTTATGACAAGTTGCCACGTCTTCAATGCCTCCATTACCTGGCGCACAGTGAAGTTCAACCTTCTTAGTTCCTTCTTTTAATTTCCACAAGATGGCATGTTCTCTTCCACCACCACCCACTACTAATATCTTCACTTGTTCCCTCCTAAGATTATCCACAAATAATCAAATTTCGCTTCTATATAATATTAATAACTTCCACCTTTACAAGAAGGCTTTATAAATTATTATTGGCCACATCTTTAATTTTTTCGTCCTATAACAGCATAAAACTCATACATGCGCCTTTGCAAAGTAAAACTTAAAGTCAATGGCTTTAGTGATAGAAGTGCCTAAATCCGCTAAACACCATTGCAATTCCTAGCTCATCTGCCTTATCTATAGACTCTTGATCTCTCATTGACCCTCCTGGCTGAATTATTGCTTTTATTCCCGCTGCTGCTGCCGCTTCTACACAGTCACTAAATGGGAAAAATGCATCTGAGGCCATTACTGCACCTTTTATTGAAAAATTTGCTTGTCTAATACAGTTTTGAACAGCCCATATTCTGTTTGTCTGGCCAGGCCCTACAGCTATAGTCGTCCCCTCTTTTACAAATACAATCCCATTGGACTTGGTGTGCTTTACAACCTTAAGTGCCATCTCCAAATCTTTCATTTCTTTTTCAGTAGGCTTAATCTTTGTAACACATTTTAATTTAGATTCATCAATCAACTTATCGTCAGCATCTTGAACTAATATCCCGCCACTGACTTTTTTAAGGTCAAGTCTTTTCTTTTCTGGTCTTCCTAAAATATTGTCCAGTTTCAACAGTCTTATATTTTCCTTCTTTGTCAAAACCGCTAAAGCTTCTTCTGTAAAATCAGGCGCAATTACGATTTCAACAAATATTTTGTTAATCTCTTCTGCAGTCTCTTTATCTACCGGACGGTTTGCCGCAACAATTCCACCAAATATAGAAATAGGGTCACAATCATGAGCCTTCCTATAGGCACAAACCAATTTTTCTGCGGACCCAACTCCACATGGGTTAGCATGCTTTACAGCAACTATTGTTGGTTCTTCAAACTCCTTTAGCGTTTCAAGAGCTCCATTAGTATCATTTATGTTGTTGTACGAAAGTTCTTTCCCGTGTATCTGAACTGCATTCACTAAAGCTCCATCGTAAGGCTTTACTTCCTTGTAGTAAGTTGCCTTTTGGTGAGAATTTTCACCGTATCTTAAATCCTGGACTTTTTCATATGTAAAAGTAATATTTTCAGGAAGTTCTCCATCAATCTGCTCATTTAAATATGTTGCTATCATAGTGTCATAAGCTGATGTGTGCTGAAACACTTTTAAAGCTAATCTATACTTTGTGTCATAGTCAACTTCGCCATCGTTTTTTAGTTGATCTAATACTTTCCCATAGTCTCTAGGATCACAAACAACAGTTACATCTTTGTGATTTTTTGCAGATGACCTAAGCATTGCTGGTCCACCAATATCGATATTTTCAATTGCTAGCTCTAAAGTCACATCCTCTTTTAATATAGTCTCTTTAAATGGATAAAGGTTAATCGCAACTATATCTATAGGAGTAATCCCTAACTCTTCTATTTGGTCCATATGATCTTTCAAATCCCTTCTTGCCAATAATCCTCCATGGACATTCGGATGAAGGGTTTTTACTCTACCATCTAGACACTCTGGAAAGCCTGTAACATCTGATATTCCGGTAACTTTAATCCCTGCTGCCTCTAAGGCCTTAAAAGTTCCTCCTGTTGAAATAATCTCTACTCCTAGCTTATCTAACTCTTTTGCAAACTCTACTATTCCGTTCTTATCCGATACGCTTATTAACGCTCTCATAGTTCTTCCTTTCTAATTATCAGTAATAACCTATCACCCTTATGTTTCTGCTATTACTCTTTCTGGTCTTCTACATCTTTTTAATGTAAATTAAACTCCCACATCATTCATCAGGCTTCATTTATTATTCTACTAACTATTTGCCATTTACTCTTTTCCATCCCAACAGTATGTGCACATTTTACAGCTGTCAATTCCTACAGCTTCTTTTACATCCTCTAACCTCTGGAATTTTAAGCTGTCAAAATTTAGTTCTTTTCTAATTTCTTCAACCATTACGCTATGCTTTTCTGAAAAGGAGTCTGCATATTCATCTAGGATCTCCTTAGGCACATTTACATCATCAATCCCTTCTAACCTCATAATTGTCCTTCTAGTAATTAACGCTAAATCTGATATACTTCTTGAAAAGTTATGATACTTACACCCAAACATTATCGGAGGACAGGCAGATCTAACATGAATTTCTTCTGCTCCATTTTCCGTAAGATACCCAACGGTTTCTCTAAGTTGTGTTCCTCTTACAATAGAGTCATCTACTAAAATGAATTTCTTTTTGTTTATCATTTTGAACACTGGAACTAACTTCATTTTTGCTATTAAATTTCTCGCGTCCTGATGTTGAGGCATAAAGCTTCTTGGCCAAGTAGGAGTATATTTTATTAAAGGCCTTGAGTATCTAAACTTACTCCCGTTGGCATATCCTAAGGCATGGGCAATCCCACTGTCTGGAACTCCTGCTACATAGTCCACATCCATCCCACCTTCTTCTTCATCTCTTTTCGCCATAAGTTCGCCATTTCTATTTCTTACAAACTCTACATTCTTTCCTTCATAAATGGATGTAGTGTATCCAAAGTATGTCCAAAGGAAGGTACAAACCCTCATCTTCTCCCCTGGTTCTTGAAGAACTTTTTCTTCACCTACATTTAATAGGGCAATCTCTCCTGGCCCCAATTCTCTTTTATATGTATATCCGATATTAATAAAAGCAAAAGATTCTGAGGCAGCACACATACTTCCATTCTCTTTTTCCCCTATAACAAGCGGAGTCCTTCCCACTTTATCTCTTGCTACATATAAACCATCGTCAGTCAAAATCATCATAGTAACAGAACCGTCAATTCTATCCTGGGCTATTTTTATTCCTTCTTGTATATCTTTCCCTGTGGCAACCAGGGCAGCCACAAGCTCTGTATTATTTATATTATGATGAGACATGGTCATAAAATAGCTACCTCGCCTACCCTTTAGCATTTCCTCAACCAGCTCTTCTTTGTTGTTTATTCTTCCTACCGTAGCTATTGCAAAATTTCCCTGCTCACTATACACCGTTAAAGGCTGCGGATCTGAGTCGCTGATTGCACCAATTCCCGAAAATCCTTCCATATCATCCAGCTCTGTTTCGAATTTCCCTCTAAAGGGCGCATTTGAAATATTATGAATCCCAGACTTGAATCCATTATCCCCTAAAATACACATCCCTCCTCTTTTGGTCCCAAGGTGGGAGTGATAGTCTGTTCCAAAAAACACATCCATAACACAATCTTCTTTTGAGATCACCCCAAAAATTCCGCCCATAATTACATCCTTTCCGTTTCAACTATTTCGTCTATTACTTTCCTAATACCCTCTGATAAAATTTTATGCTCAACTACCAAAACTCGCTTTGCCAATGTTTCAGCAGTGTCATTTTCTAACACTGGCACAACTTCTTGAACTAGAATCCTTCCAGTATCAACTCCTTCATCTACAAGGTGGCAGGTTGCCCCACTTTCTTTTTCTCCTCCAGCAATAACTGCTTGGTGAACTCTTTTCCCATAAAACCCCTTACCTGAATATTTAGGAATTAGGGAAGGGTGTATGTTTATTATTCTTTCATTGAAGGCCTGTACTACATTTCCCGGTAATACTTTCATATACCCCGCAAGAACTACAATGTCTATTTCCTTTTGTATCAAAGCCCAAACCAACTCATCTGTATCCGTAATGACAGCAGTTTCAACCCCTTCTTTTCTAGCCCTTTCAAGGGCGAATGCATCTTCTCTACTAGAAATCACAAACTTAACTTTGCAATTTTTCAATTCTCCGCATTTTATGTTGTCTATTATGGCCTGCATATTGGTTCCCCCACCTGAGACCAAAACCCCAATATTATATTCTCTCATCACCTATTTCCCTTCCAAAACAACTTCTTTTGTAGATGATTCAATAACTTCTCCAATTTTCCAAGCCTGCTCACCTGCATCTGTTAATGCTCTTAAAACCTTTTCCTCTTCATCTTTATCTACGAAGAAAAGCATCCCAATCCCCATGTTGAAAGTACTAAACATTTCATCATTATTGTTGCCACTTTTTTCCTGAAGAAAGGGGAAGATTTTGGGCATTTCCCAAGAGCTTATATCTATGCGGCAGCCTACATTTCCGTGAAAAATTCTAGGAATATTTTCAAAGAAACCTCCACCAGTCATATGAACCATACCATTTATCTTTGCAACTTGGTTGACAGAGTTAAAAGCTTTTGTATATAGCTTAGTCGGCCTAATTAAGTTTTCACCTAAAGTTTCTCCAAGCTCCGGAACAAAGTCATCAACTTTCATTCCTTCTCTATCAAAAAGAACTTTCCGCACCAGGGAAAACCCATTACTATGTAGCCCTGAGGAAGCAACTCCTATAATCGAATTCCCTGCCTTCACATTTTCTCCTGTAATAATTTTGCTTTTAGAAACTATTCCAATAGCAAACCCAGCCATGTCATATTCCCCTTCTTGGTAAAAATCTGGCATTTCAGCTGTCTCTCCACCAACAATTGAGCACTCTCCCTGTAAGCAACCTTCTGAAATTCCCTTAACAAGGTCTTCGACTTTTTCAGCCTTAACTTTTCCTGTAGCTATGTAATCAAGGAAAAACATAGGCTTTGCACCTTGACAAATTATATCATTTACACACATTGCCACACAGTCTATTCCAACAGTATCATGTTTATCCATTAAAAATGCAATCTTTAATTTTGTTCCTACGCCATCAGCACCAGAAACTAAAACAGGATTATCTAAATCTTCCTTATCAATTTCATATAAACTTCCAAAACTTCCCAGTCCTGTTAATACATTTTTTGTAAAGGTTTTCGATACATGCTCTTTCATTAGAGAAACTGCTCTTTCTCCTTCTTTTGTATCTACCCCAGCATCCTTATATGTAAGCTTCTTATCCATTTTCGCCCATCTTTCTTTTAATTTCTATTAACCAGCTCTTATTGTTTATTGTTAAAATTAGCCTTCTATTTGTCAGCTATCTAGAACTATTCTCGCCTAAAAAATAATTCCCCTTCAAAACTATGCTCCTAGTTATTATAAACCTACCTAAGATTTATCTTACTCTTAGCAAATCACATATAAGGTACTACTATATTAAATCTGACAATTCTAGCATTCTTGGCGCTGTTTCTTATAGCGAATTTAAAACTTAAACTAGCTGATTTTGTAATTCTTCGTCCATAGCTGTAACATCTGCTGCCATTTTCTCTTTATAATCCTTCATTGCTTGTCTAAGTTCTGGGTACTTTCCACCCATGATTTGAACAGCTAAAAGAGCTGCATTCTCAGCACCATCAATTGCAACTGTTGCAACTGGTACACCTTTTGGCATTTGAACTACAGAAAGCAGGGAATCCAGTCCATCCATTGTGCTAGACTTCATCGGAAGCCCAATTACAGGAAGTGGTGTAAGCGACGCCACAACGCCACCTAAATGAGCTGCTTTTCCAGCAGCTGCGATTATTACCTCAACACCTCTATCTTCAGCAGTTGACGCAAATACTTCTGCCGCCTTTGGTGTTCTGTGAGCCGAAATTACTCTCACTTCAGTTTCAACATCAAAACTTTTTAATATTTTTACCGCTTTTTCCACTACTGGATAATCCGACTTACTTCCCATTACTATTGCTACTTTTTTCATTTTCTTTTTCTCCTTTACTTATTTTTATCATTAGTCAAAATTTTGCTTTTAATTTATCGGGCTCTGCTTTTTCATAATACAAAGGTTATTTCAGCAAGAACTCCACTCCACTTTTAAATATTTGTTGGTCATAGTTTCCAATCACGTTCTTATACACATTCTTTCCGATTCTCTCAGAGTGAGCCATCTTTCCTAGAATTCTTCCATCCTCTGATGTAATTCCTTCTATTCCCATTACTGAATAGTTAGGGTTAACATCCATATCCATTGATGGATTTCCTTGCGAATCCACATATCTTGTTGCAATTTGACCTTTAGCAATTAGATTTTTTATTACCTTATCATTGGCAATAAATCTGCCTTCACCATGAGAAACAGCAACAGTATGAATGTCTCCCACTTCCGTTCCCCTAAGCCATGGCGAATGGTTGTTTACTATAGAAGTTCGAACTAATGAAGATACATGCCTTCCAATTTTATTATATGTAAGAGTAGGGGAATTTTCTCCTTGGTCAACAATTTTCCCTTCTGGAACAAGGCCAAGCTTTATAAGAGCTTGGAACCCATTGCAAATCCCTAGCATTAGGCCTCCTCTATCTAGTAAATCTGTAGTTGCTTCTTTGATTAACGGATTCCTAAATATTGCCGTTATAAACTTTGCCGAACCATCCGGCTCATCTCCTCCACTAAATCCTCCAGGAAGCATTATAATCTGACTTTCTCGTATTCCCTTTGCCAAGCTTTCAATCGACTGATTTAAAGCATCCTCGCTTAGATTTCTAATTATTTCGATTGAGGCTTGAGCTCCTGCTGCTTCAAAAGCCCTTTTGCTGTCCATTTCACAGTTAGTTCCTGGGAAGGCCGGTATTATTACCTTTGGTTTAGCAACCTTTATTGCCGCTGTCAAAGCTGCTTTCTCAACAGGCTTAATAGCTTTCATCTCTTCCTTAAGTTCCTCTGTCTTAGTTGGGAAGATTTTTTCAAGAGGACTAGTCCACTTCTTTACAAAGTCTTTCAAAGAAATTTTTCTCTCTCCTGCACCTTGCTGAATTATTATATTTTCACTTCCTATTGTCTTTCCTATTGGCATGTAAGGAACTCCCTCAAACAGCTCTGTCAGTTCCAAATTACCATCTATTTCTAAGATTAAGCTTCCATATGCCGAAGCCAATAGTTTTTCTTCTGACAACCCTATTATCTGAGCACCAACTTTATTTCCTGCAGCCATCTTGCCTACCGACATGAATAATCCGCCATGAGAAATTGTATTACTTGCCAAAACTTTTCCTTCTTGAATCAGATTCGTAACCTTAGCCATAAGGAATTTATAATTTTCCAAATCCAATAGATTATTTTCTAGTTTCTTTGGTTCAACTATGACAATGTGATTTCCCGCTTTTTTAAATTCAGGGCTGATAATATTATCCGCATCCGTTGTTGCCACTGCAAAGGATATTAGGGTCGGAGGAACATTAATTTCATTAAAGGTTCCCGACATACTATCTTTTCCCCCAATTGCTGGAGTTCCTAAAGCAAGCTGAACCTTCAAAGCTCCTAGCAATGCAGCCATTGGCTTAGCCCATTTCTCTGGGTTTTCCCCTAATTTTTCAAAGTAGTTTTGGAAAGATAACCTAGCATCTTCCACCCTTCCTCCAAGGCCTACAATTTTTGTAACTGAATCTATTACTGCATAGTAGGCACCATGAAAAGGGCTAGCTTCAGAAACCATAGGATCAAATCCATATGTCATAAGTGTTGCTGTTTCAGTATTGCCCTTAACTACAGGAAGCTTTGCAGCCATTCCTAACGCTGGAGTTAACTGGTATTCTCCACCTAAAGGCATTAATACAGTACCCGCTCCAATTGTGCTATCAAAATTCTCAATAAGACCTTTTTTGCTACAACAATTAAGATCTTCCAAAGCCTCTTCGATAGAACTTATTTTTCTTTCATCTTCATAGTTCTCAGGTTGCTTTACCTTTACAATAGAATCTTGGCTTGCACCATTTGTGTCTAAAAAGTTTCTGGAAATATCAAAGATGTTTTTTCCTCTCCATTCCATCACCATTCTTCCAGTATCAGTTATTTCTGCAACTACAGTAGCTTCAATGTTTTCTTCATCTGCATACTTGAAAATCAAATCTCTATTTTCTTTATTTATTACA
>CAYJHC010000056.1:0-13297 GCA_964370075.1 uncultured Oscillospiraceae bacterium
AATACTGGAAAAAGTGTTGTGGTAAAATAAATATAATAAAACTTTTCATAGACAACAGCAAAAGCCCCTCAACTAAGGGGCTTTTGTTCTACTTATTCAAACATTTTAATTTAGCAATAAAACATTTTTATCCTTCAACTAATTCTTTTAGTAACTTTGGTAACTCAACATTCATATTTTCATCTGAGAATTGGCAAGTCCCAACAGCTTTATGGCCACCTCCGCCATATTTCAACATTAGTTTTCCTACATTTACAGATGAAGTTTTATTAAGAACTGAATAACCTACAGCACAGCTACAGCCTTTCCCACCTCGTCCACTTACTATCCAAGCTGAAATGTTTTGTTCTGGGTACAAACTATATATCAAGAACCTATTTCCTGTATAAATTGTTTCTACTCCACGTAAGTCACTAATTATTACATCCCCTTCAACTCTAGTATATTGTTTAACCATTTCAACGAACTTATCATTTTGTTCCCAATATACTTCTATTCTTTCCTTCACATCAGAAAGTTCCAGAATTTCATCGATATTCATTGTCATGCAACACTCAATCAATTCTTCCATTAGAGCATAGTTTGAAATAGTAAACTGTCTCCACCTACCTAATCCTGTTCTAGGGTCCATAAGAAATCCTAATAAAATCCATCCAGCGGGGTTTTTAACTTCATCTACAGTCAGCATGGCTGCATCTACCTTGTCTACCCCCTCCATCATGTCTTCTAAGCCCGGAAAAGTCTCTGCGCCTCCATAATACTCATAAATTATTCTTGCGCACGAAGGAGCTAATCTGCTTTCACCTTTATACTTTCCTTCTAATTCCATTCTTTCATGTTCACTAGAATGATGGTCAAACCAAAGTCCACAACCTGGTACATAAGGGACGTTTGCTAGACAATCGTTTGGTCCAACCTCTACTAATCCATCTTGTAAATCTTTTGGATGTGCGAAAGTCCAAGTATCTATAATTCCCGCTTTCTTTAATAGTGCCGCACAAGCCAATCCATCAAAATCAGAACGTGTAACTAAATTCATATTCTTCCCCCTATTATTTGTCTTCTATTGACTGCAAAGTATTCTATCCCTCTTTACAAAATAAAACCTTACATTCCTTCTCTGAATTTCATTATACCATATTTTTTAAAAATAGTAAGCGCCTTCACTTACTATTTCATTTACTTTTTAGCTTTTCAACATTAAAAAATCATTTAGTACTGATTTTTTCTTTAATATAAATCTTTTATTCAAAATATAGTTAATACTTTATAAGTATATTTGTTCAAAAAAATCTATTTTAGTTTGTTTCACCCTATTTGCCCTCTATATGAAGATACTCATCATAAGTTCCAACTTTATCTGACATTACTCCATCTTTAATTTCAATAATTCTATTTGCAATAGTTTGAATGAATTCATGGTCATGAGATGAGAATAATAGATTCCCTTTAAAGTCAATCAAACCATTATTTACTGCTGTAATCGACTCTAAATCTAAATGATTAGTTGGTTGATCCAGTACTAAAGCATTTGAGCCAAATAACATCATTCTAGAAAGCATACATCTAACTTTTTCCCCTCCTGATAATACCTTTACTGCCTTATATACATCATCTCCAGAGAATAGCATCCTACCTAAAAACCCTCTCATAAATGTTTCCGTAGTCTCTGGCGTAAATTGTCCTAGCCACTGAACTAAATTCAAGTCACAGTCGTTAAAATACTCCGAATTATCCATTGGGAAATATGAATTTGTAATTGTTGTTCCCCATTTAAAGCTACCTTCATCAGGTTCTATCTCTCCCATTAATATTTTAAATAGTGTGGTATTAGCAATTTCATCTTCACCAACAAATGCAATTTTATCACCTTTATTCATATGGAAAGTTATATTGTCTAAAACTTTTACTCCATCAACAGTCTTTGATATGCCATCTACTCTTAATATTTCCTTTCCCGGTTCTCTTTCCATATTAAACCCAACAAAAGGATACCTCCTAGATGATGTTGGCAGTTCTTCAACTGTTAACTTGTCAATTATCTTTCTTCTAGAAGTCGCCTGTTTTGACTTTGATTTGTTAGCGGAAAATCTTTGAATAAAAGTTTGCAATTCTTTAATTTTATCTTCATTCTTTTTATTCTGATCTCTTGCCATTTGCTGAATTATCTGACTTGATTGATACCAAAACTCATAGTTTCCCGCGAACATTTTTATCTTTCCATAGTCCACGTCAACTATATTTGTACAAACTGCATTTAGAAAATGCCTATCATGAGATACTACTATTACTGTTCCTTCATATTCTAGCAAGAAGTCTTCTAGCCAATCTATCGCCATAATGTCTAAGTGGTTAGTAGGCTCATCCAATAAAACAATATCAGGATTTCCAAATAAAGCTTGTGCTAATAACACCTTGACTTTTTCTTTACTTGATAAACTAGACATTTCATTGTAAAGGCAGTCTGTAGAAAGTCCTAGGCCCTGAAGCAGTCGGCTAACATCGGATTCAGCTTCCCACCCGTCCATCTCAGCAAACTCTCCTTCGAGTTCAGAAGCACGGATTCCATCTTCATCACTAAAGTCTTCTTTTGCATAAAGAGCATCTTTTTCCTTCATGATATCATAAAGTTTTTGATTCCCCATTATTACCGTATCCAGCACAGTAAATTGATCAAAAGCAAAGTGATCCTGCTTTAATACAGACATTCTTTTACCTGGTACTATTGAAATATCTCCTGTACTAGATTCTAATTCTCCAGATAATAATCTAAGCAACGTTGATTTTCCTGCTCCATTAGCCCCAATTATTCCATAACAATTCCCTGATGAAAATTTTAGGTCTACATCTTTAAATAGTACCGACCCTCCAAAGCTTAAACTCAGATTTGTAATTGTAATCATTTAACTCTCCATTTCTCTTTTATTTAATTATTAAAAGTGCTTCTGCACCATAATTCACATTATAACTTTATATTTCAGCGATAATCCTATTTCCAGGCTTTTAGCTTAGCTATTTCCGAAATGCTAACTAAATACCCCTTCATCCATACTTGATTTTCCACTTGCATTACTCAAATCAATTGGAACTCTTTCTCCAGCAACTATTCCATTTTTTGTAACAGTTGAGTCTATTGCAATTAGTTGCACACCTTTTTCCTTTGCCGCAAAAAGAATTCTCCCAAATTCCGGATGAGTTTTCATATTTGGAATGAACTTTTTTATATTATTCATTTGTATCAAGAATATAATATAGGCCTCATATCCGGTCTCTTTCGCTTTGATTAACTCTAGAATATGTTTAACTCCACGTTCTGTTGGAGCATCAGGAAACATTGCAATTCCATTATTCTCTAAGGTTACACCTTTAACTTCTACAAAGCCTTCCTTACCATCCTTATCTTCAACGAATATATCAAACCTTGAATTTCCAAAATTTTTTTCTCCTTTGATTGTTTTAAGATTTGGCATTGTCTTTAATTTTAGTCTACCTGTTGTAAGAGCTTCAATAATCACTTTATTAGGGCTTTGAGAGTCCATATTAATTAGCCTCTCTCCCTTGTTTACTCCAATTAGAGAGTATCTATATTTTCTACTTCTCATATTGTCAATATGATCCTCTAAAAAAATCTTCACATTAGGTAATAACAACTCTTTACACCTACCTGTATTTTTCACGTGACAAGTAGTTTCTTCCCCTCCAATTACCACTTTTGCTACAAACCGATTCGGCCTCTCTAAAAAAATCCCTTCTACTATTTTTCTATATTTCATTGCTCCTTCTTTCAGCTTTATCTCTATTTCTAATATTCTCTTCTTCACCAATTTAGATTTTAAGGTGGCTTTGAAAGATGAATTTTTGTTTAAAATCCTATTTTTTTATTATATTAATTCTCAAGTAACCTAATAATATAATTATCGTATATAGCTGCAAATTTCTATCTTTAGGTTATAATAAATACCTGTTATAGTATACATTACTTTTCTTCATTTACCAATACCAATAACACTAAATTTATCATATATTCATCTTGAATTTATGGTATATTATAAGAGAAGGAACTGATGTGACTCAGCCATTTTAAACTAATATTAATACAAATAGAAAGGAGTGTACATTTCCTTCAAGAAATGTACGAGTGAAGCAATGAAGCTAGATGCTAAAGGGAAAGCTTGCCCAGAGCCAGTTATCATGGTGAAAAAAGCTGTAGATAAAGGAAATAATCATATTGAGATTGTAGTTGACAACAAGGTAGCTTTACAAAATATAACTAAATTTGCAAAAGGTAAAAATTTCAATGTAACATCTGAAGAAAGTGATACAGATTATATAATTACACTTTCAAAATAATTTTGGTAATAGGTCATGTTAATATGACTACTATAATAAAACGAACCGACATATATAATAGATTAATTCTACTATACATGTCGGTTTTTAGATTATAACTATTAAATTATAATTTTCCCATTAATACTTACTTAGTCAATCACTATCTTATTTTTTTGCTGCCATTACATTTCTTACATTTTTAATAATAATAAATGCAATAAGTGCGAAACCAATGTATCCACTGATTCCATAAACAAGGTTAACAAAAGTAGAGAAGTCTAGGAATAGGCTGATAATCAAACCTACTACTGCTAGAATACAAGTTACCATATAGAAACCTTTTGTCTTCTCTTTTGTGAATCTTGCAGATGGCTGCCATAATAGAGGTACAGCTGTTGTATAAATACCCGCCATAATTATAATAGCATAAGCAGTAGCAAATGCAGGGCTAATTTTAGTAGCTAATATTAACGAAGGAACGCTTGTTCCTACTACTTCTGGAAGGTATGCTAATAGTCCAAGCATAAGAACTACGCAACCTAATACAAATCCAAATGATCCTCCAAAAGCTCCAAGTCTTGCTTCTTTAATACTGTTAGCACCCTTACCCATAGCTGCTAAGAATGCTACTAGCCAAAGCATGCAGAATCCAACATAAGAGAATACAGAGAAGTACCAGTCTAATCCGTTACCAATTCTGCTATCTGCAATTACCTGATCATATGTTCCATCATTTATCAGTTTTGCACTTTCAGCTATTCCATCAAAGTTTGTAATCATTCCATAAGCACCAATGCCTACAGCAATAAGTACAATAAGCGGTCCAATTTTACCGATAATTTCTACAATACCTTTAAGTCCACCAAGTACTGTTCCTGCAGCAAGTACCATCATTACTGCAGAGCCAATCCAGCTTGCTAATCCATATTGTGCATTAAGTGTAGCTCCTGCAGCAGTTAGCATTCCTACATATGATAAGAATACAAATACTAGTGTAAAGTAGTCATAGAATCCACCTATATATTTTCCACAGTAATATTTAAATATATCCGCGCCCTTTTCAAACTGCTCTCTATATCCTGTTGCTATAAAATCTGCTCCTACATAGAAGAAAAGAACAAGTACTCCAAGACCTACCAAAAATCCTTCATATCCGAAAAGTGCAAAATATTGAAGAATTTCTTGACCTGTTGCAAACCCCCCACCAATCAAAAATGCGATAAAAGCTCCCGCAAAAGTTAAAACTCTGCCTAGCTTTACTACTTGTTTTTGTTGTTCCATAATTAACCTCCAATAAAATTAATCCATGTTTAAATTTGTCGAATTATTGCTTTTAGTTTCCCAAATCATTGCTTAAAATTTGTCAAACTATTTTGAAAAAGCGAGGTGGCATAGTCCCACCTCGCAATTAATTTTACTCAAATACTGTTTGCTCAGTAACTTCAGTTTGTAATGCCTCTAGAGCTTGCTTAACAATGCTCATTCTAAGCTTGTAGCTTCCCTCTTCTCCTAAATTAGGATCCCCTAGTGGATAAGGAATTCCTATTGCAGGGACTATTCTATTCGCACCAATTGTTAATGAAATAGGTACTACTGTGCAAACATGAACTACTGGAATCCCAGCTCTTTCGATTTCTTTTACCATTGTTGCTCCGCAACGTGTACAAGTTCCTCAAGTAGATGTTAGAATCACAGCATCAATGCCATCTTCTATTAATTTTTTGCTAAAGTCTTCTCCAAATCCTTTAGCATTTCCTACTGCAGTTCCTGTTCCTGTCGTAGTAACAAAGTAATTCGCTAATTCGCCGATTTCTCCTGCTTTTTCTAATTCTCTCATTGCATCTAGAGGAACTACTAAGTTTGGATTTTCGGTAACATAAGCTCTGTCATAACCACCATGAACTGTCATGAAGTCGTCAGCGCTAAGTCTTTCCATGCCTTCCATGCTGTAAATTCCGTACTTAGTAGCACTAGAAGATTCGATTTTATCTGGATTGCCTTGTGGAACAACTCCACCTGAAGTAACAATCGCAATTTTCGCATTCTTCATATCTTTAACAGCTGGCATTGGGTCAACTCTGTCAAATTTAGGCATTGGATATTCTGTTACGAACTCTTCTTTAGCCATTTTCTTAAGAAGCATATCTACAGCTCTTGCAGATCCTCTCTTCTCAGCGAAATAGTTAACTCTGATTCCTCTTTCGATATAGCCTTCTTCAGCTGGTGATAGAACTTCTTCTCCAGCAACCATTTTCTTTCCTAGAGCAGCAATCTTTGGCATTGCATTTCTCATATCTGCAGCAGAGTCTCCAGTTAAGATAATGTGTAAGTCCTTCTTAAACATATCCGCTCCAGGGTTTTCTGTGTACATACCTGTAACAACAGGGATTCCCAACTCTTCTTCAACAGCTTTAGCAATAGCTCCACAAGCAACTCCATATCTACCAGCGTTGAAAGCAGGTCCAGCTACAAATAATGCAGGCTCGTGCTTTTTAATCATTTCGATTAAAGTAGCTTTAGCTTCGTCTAGGTTTTCACCAAAGTAGCTATCTCCGCAAATTGCAGTAGCTACAACTTCATACTCATCACCAAGAGCAGTTTGTAGAGCCATTCCTGGTCCTACTACACCATCTCTAATTTCTGGTGGAATATCTGCTTTTTCTTCTCCACCAATTCCGGCAAAGAAGTTGTTTATATAATGAACAACTTTAATTTTACTCATCGTTTATTTTCCTCCTTCTATATATATGTTTAGTATCCTCTTGCAGCAAGTGTGTTGTAACCATTTGCAATTGTAGATGCGATTATTATTTGAAGCTCTGCTTCGATGCTTCCATCTTCTCTTAAGCTTCCTTCATATCCACCTATCATAGTTTCAACAAACTCTAATGTACCGATTACTCTATCCATTGGAGGGAAAATTTCAATTAGGTTTCCTTGACCACACGAAACTAGAGCATCTGCCTCATCAACAGCGTCTGCTAATGATTGAGATTTGCCGTCTCTTCCAGGGAATTCGTCAGTAATTAATACTACATCAATGCCCTTTTGGCTAATTTTCTTGCAGTTCATCATTAGGTCAGTATCTGGGTTTCCATAACCTTCTTCTGTTATTAGAACTCCATCTAAGCCCATTACTTCAGCCAACTTAGCTGTCATATCAGATGACCTTTCTTTATCTGCTAAGAATACGTTTTCGTTAGTTAGGATAACTCCCATAAAGTTTATATCTTTACCATGTCTCTTATAAAGATCTTCAATTACAGGGTTATTTAGGTGATGGAAGGTAGTTACTTTATCACAAGGAGCAACGCAGTTACCACTAATAATAGCTCCATCCATTATTTCTGTTGGATACATAAATGTAGGAATAAATTCTTTTGCATCTACTCCATAGTAGAATGTATCATGAAGAAGTCCTTGAGATTGAAGCATGTGAACATATCCAACCTTAGGAAGATCTGGATACTGTGCTGCTTGCTCCATTAAAGGTTTAGTTTCATAAACTACAACTTCATCTGGCTCAACATTTCTTCCAGCTTCTCCAACATAAGCACCAACTTTTAGTCCTGCTTCTCTTCCAGCCGCTTCATAGTCATGAGTTTCAAGACCATCTTTTGGCTCGATTACAACACAAACATTTTGAGTTTCTGAGAATGGGCAATATTTTGCAATAGGGCCACTCATGTCAATAATACCTTCTTGGAATCCTACAATTTTACCACAAGTGATTACTGTAGATCCAACTAGGGCATGAGTTCTACCACTACCAACTTCTTTAACCTTATTAAGTGTTCCAGGGAAGATTCCGCCTCCACCAGAGACTTTTACTCTAGGCTCAATTACGTCCTTTACAGGAGCAATTCTTGTAGATTCACCAGGTCTAGCTAGCTCTACTTTTGCACTTATAATTCTTTCATCTTCTAGTACTAGTTTCTCGATTTCTTCTTTATTTACATAAAGAACTCCCTTTTCCACTTTGGTTACATCTCCAAACTGTACATCTTTAATCATGATTTTTCCCAGTTCTAATTTCAAGTGGCACACCTCCTTAATGTGTTTTTCTCTTAAATATTACTGCTTATTAATACCATCTACAAAATAGCTTATAAAAGACAAGTCTACTGTCTTAAAATCCTCTTTTGTTTTATCATCCCATTTAGGAATAGATTTAGCACTTAAAAACTTTTCTGCAGAAGTTAAGCTGTTTTCAATAATCTGAAGACTTTCCATAACTTCCTTTTGAGGACTTTTCTCTGCTTCAATGATAACAGATCTGTAAGGTGTCTGATTAGGTTTAACACTTCCTGCCATTGGATGGCTAATAAGTTTATGCCCCATATGAACATAATCTCTCACTTTTAGTAATACGTCCATATAAGTTCCTTCTTCCAAAAAAACTACTTCCATTTTCTCTTTTGAATAATCATATGACTTATTATTGTTTGTGATTAAAAGTGGTATTACCTTCATCGTACTCTCCTTAACTAGCAATAGCTTATTTTTTGCAATTTCATAGTTGCATTCTATCATAATATATAAGCAACTTTCGTGCCATTAATTTAAGAGCAGCAATATATTTATATTGAATTAGTAGAAATTTAACAAAGGTTTTGCAGATTTTCAACAAGATAAAAAAATATTTTTTTCACAAAATTGCTCAGGTTTTTCAAAATTTTTAATATACATTGAAAAATATCCCTTTTCTTTCTCGGTTTTAAATGAATATAAGTTCTTGACAGTGAAATATATTTCATTGTATAATCATTTTAAACATAACTATTTATATGTTTAATACTGACTGGAGGAATTATGAAAAAATTAAATACCAACGGGGAGGAATTATGAAAAAATTAAATACCAACGGGGAGGAATTATGAAAAAACTAAATACTGATTATTTTTTAGAATCCAAAAATGAAAAATTCATAAAAACTCTAAATCATTGTAAAAAAGTAGCTGATAGTGATGCAAATGTTCTCCTGGTTGGAGAATCCGGAACAGGTAAGGAAGTTCTTGGAAGGCTTATTCATACCTATGGTAAACGAAGTAGAAATAATTTTGTAGCTCTCAACTGTTCTTCATATTCAGATTCGCTGTTGGAATCCGAACTTTTCGGGCATCAACAAGGATCTTTTACTGGAGCAATTGGAACAAAAAAAGGGAAAATAGAACTTTCTGAACACGGGACCTTGTTTTTAGATGAAATTGGAGATACTCCTCTTAATACCCAAATCAAACTACTTAGAGTATTAGAGACAAAGGAAATAGAAAGAATAGGTTCTAATACCCCAAAGTCTGTAGATTTTAGGCTTATCTCAGCTACAAATGTAGATATTAAAGATGCTATCCTAAGTAATAAATTTAGAGAAGACTTTTTTTATAGGGTTAGTACTATCGTAATATCTATCCCACCGCTAAGAGAAAGACCTGAAGATTTAAATGGTTTAATAGAGTACTTTTTCAATAAAGCTGCCGAGGCAAACGGCGTCCAGTTATTCCATATTGAAAATGAAGTTAATGAGTTCCTTCACAACTATGACTATCCTGGAAATATTAGAGAGTTAAAAAATATTATTGATCGGATGGTTGTTTTTTCAGACAATGGTATTATCACAGCAGATGGACTCCCTATAATGCATTCGTTTTATACCGCTAATACTCCTACTAAAACTAGTGGCCATAGATTTAATAAAGTAATTTCATTTCAAGATTTTAAACACGCCTCAGAAAAAGAGTATTTAACTTGGGTGCTTGAGCAAACAAACGGGAATGTTGCAGAAGCCTCTAGAAAATTACAAATTAGCACTAGGCAATTATTTAACAAAATAAACGCTCTAGAAATAAAAAAGTAACAAGTTTAAATAAAAGCGAGGGTTATCCTCGCTTTTATAACATTTATACATCCAAACACATATTCTAAACCCACCTATCTTACTTGTTCAAAATCTTCTGTGAACTAGTAATTGTTTAGCAAGTAATCTCTAAACGCTTCTGCTTGAGTCGAAAGAAATCTCTTTTGATCCCATGCTAAAAAAAACTCCCTAGCATTTTCAAACCCTTCCAATTCAAACACTTTAACTTTATCATCTGTTTTGTTTTGTATTAAACTCCTAGAAACTATTGATATCCCAAGATTTTCTCTAACAGCATTTTTTATACCTTCCATAGAGTTCATCCTTGCAACCACCTCTATTTTTTTTGGATCGCCTCCTTTAGAAACAAGAAAATTCTCAAAGTCTTTTCGAGTTCCAGAACCCTGTTCTCTCCAAATAAACTGTTCGTATATAAAATCTTCTATCCTAAGAGAACTTTTATTTAAGCTTGACAGCTTATTATCTCTACTTGCAATCAAAACTAAACTATCAGTAAAAATCTTGTGATACTTAAGGTTAGAATTCCTCTTCTCTCCACTAACAAATCCTATTTCACCTTTTTTACTCTCTAAATTATCCATAACTAGCTTAGTGTCTGTTTGCTCAACATAAAACTTCACCTTAGGGTGTAATATTTTAAATTCCTTCATTACTCTTGGTAAAAAAATCAACCCGGGTACTGTAGAGGTCTGAATCTCAATAATCCCGCCTATATCTTCCTTATTCTTCTTTGTAGCTTCAATAGCTTTTTTTCTTGTATCCATTAAAGCCACTGCATATTTATAAAACTCTTCCCCTTCTTTTGTTGTTATCACAGAGTTTTTTTTCCTTTCGAAAAGAATTACACCCAACTCCTTTTCTAGGGACGCCACATGTAAGCTAACTGTAGGTTGAGTAAGATAAGTGGCATCTGCTGCCTTAGAAAAGCTTCTATACTTTGCCACATTAATAAATGCTTCTATCTGCCTAAATTCCATATTTTCACCTATAATGCTATTCTTGCATCTCCTTGCATAGTAGTAATTTTTTTATCATCAAAGGCCTCTAGTATAATTACTGCATATTTTCTAGAAGCTCCTATGGCATCTCTAAACTCACCTAAAGTGATAGTTGGATTTTGAGCTAAGTGTTCCTTTAAAGTACTTAAGCAATACTCCCATGCCTTAGCACATATAAACTGCTGGCTAGTGACCTTAACAAGGTCTCCATTTCTACTTAAATCTTCAAGTATCTGTCTAGCTAAGTTCTTATCTTCATAGCCCTGAATAACCTCTTCCGTTTCAGGAAATGAAACATTTGCTTGTCTGTATGTTTCCAAAAGTTGTATTTTAATTTTTTCTTGATCTTCAGTGTAAATCACCTCAAAATTATAACTAGATATCTCAGTGCTATCTTCTTTGATTACATTCTTTTCCTTTAAAAGTGATATAATTCGATCAATTCCTTTTTCGTTACCAAGGCTAATGTTCTTGCTCAATCTTCTCCTATATTCTTCTTTTTGCATCCCTTTTGAAATCGGATTTTTTTCGTGGTATTTGCCTAAAATTAAATCAGATTTTCTACTTATCTCATCAAGATATTCTTTGTGTATGAATACCCCTTCCATAGGTTCCAATATAATTTCACTGGTTACTAATTCTTCTATTTCACTTCTTAATTCTTCTTTTGACTTACCCATCTTAAAGAGAATTTGAGTAAAAGGAATTAGATTATTACTCTCTTCCATGACAATCTGAGCAAATAAAGTTTTATCGTCTCCCGCCTCTTTAATTGACAATGCAGAAATCGCACTTTCCTCAAACCTTTTATGTTTCTTTGGATTTGCATCTAAAATAATTCCGCCACCTATAGTTTCTACTGGTGAATAAAAACTAATAATAAATCTATCCCCCATCTTTACAGCAATTTCTTCTTCTAACCTAAGCTGAACAAATCCTTCTTCACCTTCAGCAAGTATTTCCTTATCAAGAAGCACTGCCTTACAAAGGACTTCTGCCGAACCATAATATAGATGAAGCCTTGAACCATTTGTCAAAACTCTATTGGTTTTATCAAACATGGAAATCTTCACATCTATCATTCTAGTGTTACTCAAAGAATCTTTAGCTGCAATTATACAGCCTCTACTTATTTCTTCTTTCTTAACATTTGCAAGGTTAATTGCTGTTCTTTGCCCCGCTACAGCCTCATCCACATCCATTCCGTGGACTTGTATGTTTCTAATCTTTCCTATTTTGCCTTCAGGATATATCTGAATCTCTTCCCCAACTTTGCAAGAGCCCTCAATTAGGGTTCCAGTGATTATTGTTCCAAAGCCACTAACTGAGAACACCCTGTCAATTGGAATTCTAAGTAGCTGACTATCTTCCTTTCTATTAGTTAACTTATTAGCCTCTTCGCAAATTTCTTCTTTAAGATATTCAATATTTTGCCCTGTGTAAGAGGAAACTTCAATTATCTTCGCCCCTTCTAAGAAACTTCCTTTTACTAAGGTTTCCACATCATCTTTCACGATTTCTAACCATTCAGCATCAAATAAATCTGCCTTTGTAATAACTACAATTCCTGTTTTAATATTAAGCATCTTAATAATTTGAAAGTGTTCTTTAGTCTGAGGCATTACCCCCTCTTCACCACTCACAACTAGCAAGGCTATGTCAATAGATCCAATTCCTGCAAGCATATTTTTAACAAATCTTTCGTGTCCTGGAACATCAATAATACCAATATTTAAATCCCTATCATTAGGCATATTTGTAAAGCCAAGTTCTATTGTAATACCTCTACTTTTTTCTTCCTTCAGTCTATCAGTATCAGTTCCTGTTAAAGCTTTGATTAACAAGGTTTTTCCATGGTCTACATGGCCTGCTGTACCAACTATAATGTTCTTCATTATTCCTCCAATTGCTAATAGCAAATAACGTAATATTAGATTTAAGATATCTTTATTAATTTAATTTTGGCACAAAAAACCAATCTAAAGATTTTTATAGCCATACATCAAAATAATAGTTCATATGCGAAGCAAAGCTGAGCAATACTGGCAGAGCATACAGCCTTATAAATAATCAATTTCAAGTTTATTAAAGA
>CAYJHC010000057.1:0-12997 GCA_964370075.1 uncultured Oscillospiraceae bacterium
TTTCGTTGAAAGCTTGCTTAAAGCTTCAAAGTCTGGAGAAATAGAAGATAGAGTACTACTGTCTTTTACAGGCATAATTATATCTGGAAGGCCTGTAGAGATTATTGAAGGAAACAGTTCAAGATTAGAATCAAAAGATATACCCATAATCTGGTAAAGCTCTTCGATATCTGAATTATTGCTAATGGTTTTAATCATTTCTGGCTTTGCCATATCCATGAGTATTGAATTTGCAGTAACTTGAACTTGAATTTCACCTGCTAGAGTTTGATTTCTATATAAAGACCCCCTTGAAACCAAGCCCTCTTCAAGAAGAGCGGTAAAGGCTCCAATAGTAGCATGACCACAAAGGTCGACTTCAGCATTTGGAGTGAAATAACGAATATTAAAGTTATTGTTATTTACTTTTTTTACAAAGGCAGTTTCTGAGTACCTTAACTCTGCCGCAGTCTTTATCATTATTTCTTTAGATGGAAAATCTTGATTTTCGTCTAGTATTACTACTCCTGCAGGATTACCACCAAATACCTTTGGAGAAAAGGCATCTACAATATAAAATTTCATACAAACTCCTCTCATAATTTAATAACTTATATAATTCGATTTTTGGTTTTAATTTAAATTATGTGAATATATAATTTACGTTCACAGTCTTGTAACCCATTAGCTTATTTCATGAGGTTATACATACTATTATAGATATTAATACCATAAAGATAAAGAGTAATTTAGAAAATAATAGGGAAATGTAGTATAATGAGGAAGTGGAGATTTCTTTTGTTTATATTTGTTTTAAATAAATATAAACGTTATATTTATCAGTATAATACGGAAATGTAGAGAGGAGGCACTATGATATTTTATTTTTCAGGGACAGGCAATTCCAAATGGATAGCCGAAAAAATTGGAGAAACTACAGGAGATAAAGTTATCAGCATCATAGGCTTAGAGATGACTGAGGAACTAGAAAAAGAAATAATAAATGAAGAACAGATAGGTATAGTTTTTCCTATATATGCATGGGGAGTAGCTGAACCAGTTAAAGATTTTGTGAAAATACTGCCAAGGACAAAAGGTTTTACATTTGGAATAGCAACTTGTGGAAAGGATACAGGAAAAGCCTTAAAAAAATTAAGCGGAATATACCCTCTAGACAGTGGATATTCTATTGAAATGCCATCCAATTATATTATTGGAGCAGACTTAGAAAGTGATGATGTCATTAAGGCTAAGTTAGAAAAAGCTAATGAAGCAGTAGAAAAAATAGCAAAAAAAATAAAGGTCAAAGAAAAAATATATATGGTAAATGAGGGCGGAGGCGCTGCGGTTAAGTCCTCAATTGTAAACTGGGGCTTTAATAAATTTGCAAGAAGTACAAAGCCTTTTGTTGTTTCGGATAAATGCATTTCATGTGGGTTATGCCAATTCGTATGTCCTGCAAAGACCATCGAAATATATAAAAAGAAACCTCAGTGGGGAGAAAAGTGCTACCAATGCATGGCATGCATAAGTAGATGCCCTCAAAGGGCCATTGAATATGGAAGTAAAACACTAGGAAAGAAAACCTACTACATAGATGATTGGAATTAAAAGAAAAGGGAAAAGGGCCAGAAGCACATAAAATCAAATAACTTTTGCAAAAGTTATTGCAAAAAAAAAGAAATAATAGTAGAATAATAGCTTAGGAAAATAGTAGATAAATTTAGTTCAATTCAATTGATATAGGAGGATATTATGGAAAGAAGAGTAGGAACCGTTGTACGAGGAATGCGAGCTCCAATTGTAAGAGAGGGAGACGACATAGAAAAAATCGTTACAGATGTGATTTTGGGCGCAGAGAATGCTGGAGAGTTTACTATAGGCGATAAGGATATAATTGCAATTACAGAAGCAGTTGTGGCTAGAACTCAAGGTAACTATGGCACAATTGATCAAATCGGCACTGATATCAAGAACAAATTAGGCGGAGAAAATATTGGCGTCCTATTTCCTATATTAAGCAGAAACAGATTTGCAATTTGTTTAAGAGGTATAGCTAGAGGAGCAAAAAAAATAACTCTTATGTTCTCTTATCCAAGCGATGAAGTTGGAAATCATATTATAGATTTTGATTTAATTGATGAAAAGGGAGTTAATCCATACAGTGATGTATTAACCTATAGCGAATTTATTGAAAAGTTTGGCCAGCCTAAGCATCCATTTACAGGAGTTGACTATGTAGATTACTATAAATCTATAATTGAAGAAGAAGGTGCAGAAGCTGAAATAATTTTTGCAAATAACCCAAAAGCTATTCTAAGTTTTACAGACAAGGTTATTACTTGCGATACTCATACTAGAGAAAGAAGTAAGAGATTACTAAAAGAAGGCGGAGCCGCAGTAGCAATTGGTATGGATGATATTCTTAAAGATAGTATAGATGGAAGTGGATTTAACACTAAGTATGGAATCCTTGGATCAAATAAGGCTACTGAAACAACAGTAAAATTATTTCCAAATGATTGTACACCTCTTTGCGAAAGCATTCAACAAAAAATCAAAGAGGAAACAGGCAAAAACGTTGAAGTTATGGTATATGGAGATGGAGCATTTAAGGATCCAGTAGGGAAGATTTGGGAACTTGCTGACCCAGTAGTATCTCCTGGATATACTAAAGGTTTAGACGGGCTTCCAAATGAAGTGAAAATCAAATACCTAGCAGATAATAATTTCGCTGATTTAAGCGGAGATGAGTTAAAAGCAGCAATTTCTAAGTATATTGAAGAGAAGGACTCAGACTTAACAGGAAACATGGTGGCTCAAGGAACAACACCAAGAAGACTAACTGACCTAATTGGTTCCCTTTGCGATTTAACTTCTGGAAGTGGTGATAAAGGAACTCCAATAATATTTATTCAAGGGTACTTCGACAATTACACTAAGTAAGACATAAATAAAAGGAAAAACATAATGTTTGAAAAAGTTGAGTATATAGTTAAAGACATATCTGGAGATTACGGGATTTTGGTGAGTGAAAAAGGAGAAACTAAGGTTGCAATTTTCTTTTTGCCTGATGAAATTCAGATAGGATCTAAGATTATATATGAGAATCTCGAATATAGAATGGGAGAGTAGGGTTTTTCATAATAGTAATACAGTTATTGCAATAAAAAAAGATAGGCGTGTATTTGAACGCGCCTATCTTTTTAATTTGAATTTCCAAATTGCACAGTGGCTATTCAAATTGGCTTCTGTATAGTTTTGCGTAGAAACCGTCTAATTCAAGTAGTTCTTCATGGTTTCCTTGCTCAATTATATCTCCCTTGTCCATTACTAAGATGGTATCTGCATTTTTTATGGTAGAAAGTCTGTGGGCTATAATGAAGCTTGTACGGCCTTCCATTAAGTTGTCCATTGCTTTCTGTATTAATACCTCTGTTCTAGTATCAACAGAACTGGTTGCCTCGTCTAAAATAAGTATCTTCGGATCGGCTAAGATGGCTCGGGCAATTGTAATAAGCTGCTTTTGACCTTGGGACATATTACTTGAGTCTTCATTTAAAACCATGTTATATTCTCCAGGAAGGGAAGCTACAAATTTATCTACCTGTGCTGCTTTTGCCGCAATTTTAATCTCTTCCATGGTAGCATCAAGCTTTCCATATTTAATGTTTTCTAGGATACTATCATTGTATAACCAAGTGTCTTGAAGAACCATTCCAAAGGCTGATCTAAGCTGATCTCTTTTAAAGTCTCTTATGTCATAACCATCTAGTTTGATTGCTCCAGAATTAACATCATAGAATCGCATCAGTAGCTTAACCATAGTGGTTTTGCCTGCTCCTGTTGGGCCAACAATGGCCACTTTTTGTCCTGGCTTAACGTGGGCGGAGAAATTATTTATTATAATTTTATCCTTAGTATAACCAAAACTTACATTTTCAAAATCTACAGTTCCTGTAATAGGTATTCCGCCATTTTGGCTTTTATTTAAATTAATTGATAATGCATCCTTACTATCCTCAGGCTGGTCCTCTTCTTTTAAGAAACCAAAGATTCTTTCAGAGGCCGCAGCAGTTTGCTGAAGTGTTGCAGATATTTGTGATACCTGTGACATAGGCTGGCTAAACTGTCTAGTATATTGAATGAAGGCTTGAATATCTCCTATGTTTATTAAACCGCCTGATACAAAGTATCCACCGACGATACAGATAACTACGTATCCAAGGTTCCCAATAAATATTAGGGCGGGCATCATTAAGCCAGAAAGAAAGTTGGCCTTCCAAGCGGACTCGTATAGTTTATCATTATCTCTGTTGAAATCATTTATAGCTTTCTCTTCGCCGTTGAAAGCTTTAATTACAGTATGCGCTCCATAGTTTTCTTCGACTTGACCGTTGACTTTTCCTATATATGTTTGCTGATTATCAAAGTGCTTTTGAGATTTCTTTACAATTAAAGCAACTACGATTCCAGATAAAGGGAGGGTGAACAATGCAATTAGAGTCATTTGCCAGCTTATTGTAAACATCATAACAGTAATACCAATAATAGTTGCAACTGAACTAATTATTTGTGTTAATCCTTGGCTCAGGATTTGGTTAATTACATCTACGTCATTAGTCATCCTAGAAAGGACATCTCCTGTAGTGGTTTTATCAAAATATGAAATTGGTAGTTTGTGTATTTTTGTTTCAATTTCATTTCTTAATTTATAGGTAACGTTAATGGAAACCTTTGAGGCAATTAGTCCTTCTATAAGCAATAGCAGAGAACTAATTATATATAGGGTGATTAAAAGGCCAAGGATTCTGCCTATAACAGAAAAGTCTATATTTCCAGTTCCTTGGATTTTTGCCATTAGACCCTCAAACACCTCGGTAGTTGCCATTCCCAAAATTCTAGGACCAACTATTGCAAAGACTGTTGAACCTAAGGCCATAATGAAAATTAGTATTAAGCCTATTTTGTGGTTAGCTATATAGGCGATTAGCATTTTCATAGAGCCTTTAAAATCTTTAGCCTTGTCCGTTGTATGAATTGCAGGTCCGCCACCTCTAGCACCAGGCCTTTTTCTTTCTCTTCCTTTGTTTTCAGAGTTATTACTGTTCACTATGTCTCACCTCCTCTTCTGAAAGCTGAGATAATGCTATCTCTAAATATTCTTGACAATTCTTGATTAACTCTTTGTGAGTGCCTTGCCCAACAATCTTTCCTTCATCTATAACAAATATTTCATCTGCATCCATAATTGTATTTATTCTTTGTGCAACAATTATTACAGTCTCATCATTTAAATACTTTTTCAGGTCAGATCTTAACTTAGCATCTGTTTTAAAATCCAAAGCAGAGAAGCTATCATCAAAGATATAAATATCACTGTCTTTTGCTAAGGCCCTTCCTATAGCTAGTCTTTGTCTCTGTCCTCCAGAAACATTAGTACCTCCTTGGGAAATATTTTCATCATAGCCTAATTCTTTTTCAGAAATAAAATCATATGATTGGGACACCCTTGCGATTTCGTCTAATTCTTCAGGAGTTAAATCATTACCGTATTGTAAGTTAGAATTGATAGTACCGCTTAATAAAACGTTTTTTTGAGGAACTAAACCAATATGAGAACGAAGCTCTTTTTGAGTAAGATCCTTTACATTTACTCCATCAACTAAAACCTCTCCTTTGTCACAGTCATAGAATCTAGGAATTAGATTAACAATAGTGGATTTACCAGATCCAGTGGAACCTATAAAGGCAGTTACTTTTCCTGGCATAGCTTTAAACGAGATGTTTTCTAACGCATAGTTATCTGCACCATGGTATTTAAACGATACATTCTTAAACTCTACAGTTGCAATATTTTCTTTGGAAATTTGTAATGGGTCTAGAGGGTCTTTTATTGTAGGGTCTGTTTCTAAAACTTCCATAATTCTTTCTGCTGAAACAGAAGCTCTAGGAATAAACATAAACACCATTGCTAGCATTAGGAAACTCATAATTACTTGCATAGAATATTGCATAAAGGCAATCATATCTCCCACCTGCAACGTTGATTGGGAAACATAGTCAGCACCAACCCATACAACTAATACTGTTGTTCCGTTCATTATTAACATAATAATAGGGAATAAGTAAGACATTAATCTGTTTACAAATAAGCCGACTTTAGAAAGGTCTTTGTTGGCTAAATCAACTCTCTTCTTTTCGAAATCTTCATTTCCGAAGGCTTTTACTACCAAAAGCCCATTTAGTCCTTCTCTAGCAACTAAATTTAATCTATCTATAAGCTTTTGCATAATCTTAAACCTAGGTATTGCTATACTCATTACAAAGATAATTGTAACTGCCATACTGGCAATAGCAAGGCCAATTACCCATACCATAGAAGTGGAAGTATTGATGGCCATAATAACGCCTCCTACTGCCATTATAGGTGCATAGCATAACATTCGTATTCCAATGATGATAAGTTGCTGAATCTGCAAGATATCATTAGTGCTTCTAGTTATTAAAGAGGCAGTAGAAAATTTGTCGAATTCCTCGTTGGTGAATGTTTCGATTTTGGCAAATACTTCTGACCTTAGATTTCTAGCAAAGCCTGCCCCGATTCTAGTTGCAAATAGAGTTGCAAATATAGAGGCAATGCCTCCTATTAATGAAATACCAAGCATAAATAGACCGGTTTTTAGTATATAACTAGATTGACTATATGAAAGATCAACACCAAGATTTTTGTATATTTCACCAATGATTATTGGTACGGATTGACTTATAAATGCAGGGTCTGTACTTGCAGCCATTTCTTGTGCTTCTGGAAGCGATTTGTTATCCTCTGCCATATAGTTGGCTGTGGTAAATCCTATACCAAAGGCTTGAGAAACCTGTTCCAAAGTTTCTGCATCTTCATTTCCAATATACACATATAGAGATTCTGCACTTAAGACATCTTCCTTATAATCTCCCTGCCTTAGAGGGTCTAAAGTTGGGTCTGAGGGATCTTTAATGCTATAGTTTTTTTCTAAAATTTCCTTATTAGCTTCTGTTGAAACTGAAAGTAGCATTTCAAAGTCATTCTTTGCTATAGCTAGAGGAACCTCTTCTTCAATTCCTTGTTGCTGAATTCCTACATTTACTATATTTGACATGTAGTATGGCAAATTTAAATCTGAATATGCCTGAACAAAGAGCAGAATCAATGCTAATAAAAACCCTCCAATAAAAGGCCTTATGTTTCGTATAAATAGTTTTCTCATCTTTTCTCCTTTAAAAAAAGGTAGGGTTTACCTACCAAGTGATAGGTATATTCTACTCTAATACTAGAGGCATGTCAATAAATCGTGAACCCACTTATATGCAGGAATGCTGAGACAAATAGTAACTTAATATTAAGGTGTCCGTTCGATCAGTGTGATTTTAATAGGTAACAGTTAGTTGAAATTAAGCAAAGATAGAGAGGGAAGAGTCTGAGGTTATTAAGTAATTTGATGAGGGGGAATAAATGTAAATAATTTACAAAAATGTTAAAAAAAGGTTGACAACAAAATTAAAAAAGAGTATTCTGTTATTACAAAAAAAGAGAGGAGGGACAAGGAATGTGTGGAAAACCAAGAGAGATTTATGAAGGGGAAATGATACAAGGGGCAGTAGTACGTAAAATCCTCGCTGAATATAATAATATCGTCGAAAGAGAATTGTTAAGAGAAAAATTAGAGAATGAAAATAATCGGATTGTTAGAGAGTCTGGAGTTAGTCTATTGGAATTGGAAAAGCAAATCCAAATAAATGAATACTCTTTGACTGAAGAAGAGGAGATAATACTTTCTGTAGTTGATGATAGCAAAAAATACTTACCAGAGAAAGCTTGGGAGCAAATTAGATTTGGGAATAAACCCAAAACCTTGGAAGCTGGAAAAGAAAGTGCTTTAGAACAGTATTATCTATACTTTTCCCTAACCTTGGTTAGGAGGCTTGATGAGAAAAATTTAAAGAACTCATTTAAGGAGAATAAATTTTGGGGGCATTAATTTGAAGCTCTGTAGCTTTCTTTAGATAGGAAGCTATATGAACAAATCAAAATTAATAAACATAATTTGACTTTGGTGAGACGGTCGACCCTATGCGATAGAATCATAGGGAGAAAAAAGTATGTTTGTATTCAGTTAGACGCGTGATACTAATATATGAGGAGCTACTATTATGAAAAAAGAGAATATATCAAAGGCGTATAAGTTTCCTAATATAAGGCAGGGAGATGAAAATAATTCACAGATACTCATAAAGAAAAAGGGTAATGCTAAGGTTGCAATCCTATTGTTAGTTATAGTTTTCTTGATTTGGGAGTTTTGGGGTAGAACAGCATTGCTTTATGATTCGGCAATTGTATTTGTTGATGATCTGCCTAAAGGAACTATAGTTACTGAAGAAATGCTTGCTGTAGTTAAGGTAGAAGATTTATCTAGTAAGGCTATTATGCAAGAGGATGTAGAAAAATTAGTAGGGAAAGAATCTATACAATATATTCCGAAGGGAACCGTGATTTACAATGATTATTTCGTAGAGAGAGAACTGACTCCAATGGAGACTAGTGATTTGAAAATTGTTGCTGTTCCAATGAGTTGGCTAGATAGTTACCCTGAAACGCTTAGAAGAGGGGACACGGTAGAATTTTATAATATAGGAGAAAATGAAAACAAAGGACCAGTAGTATCTGCAAAAGTTGCACATGTAAAAGATAGTGAGAACATTGAGGTGGAAGATAGTGGTGGCGATAGAACTGTAGGAACTGCTTCGGTAAAAACAATTGAAGTTTTGCTAAATAATGAGCAGCTAATAATACTGACTAGTATGGTGGACTATGGAACTAAATTTATGTTGTCATATCAACAGTAAAGGAGAAAAGATGAAGATAATATCTATAATAGGGGGAGATAGCCAAGTGGGCACTACTATGATTGCTCAATCATTGGGCGAGAGCCTTGTTCTTTACGGAAAAAGAGTATTGGTGTTGTTTATAAGCGGAAATTATGGTAATGATTTCTTGAAACAAGGGAACTGTTCTATAGATGATATAGGCGGAAAAAGTGACGTTGAAAACAACTTTAGTAGAGTAAGAGAAATAATTGAATATTCGGGAGGACTAGCATATGTAGGCGGATTAAAAAAAATCTATGAGCTACCATTTTATTCTATTGATTTTGTTGGAAAAGTTGCTAATGAAATCCAAGAAGATTTTGATTATATGATTGTTGATGGAGGGTCAAATATTAATAGCCCTTTGACTATATCGTCTTTGGTATACGCAGATGCTAGATTTATAGTTCTTACTCAGCACGAAAAATCAGTAAAGCGTTATAGAAACATTAGAGAAGTTTTATTAGAACCCAAACAACTTAAGGGGAGAATTATACTCAACAAGTATGCAGAGGTTGAAGGCTTATATACGAAAGAACATGTGGAATTTTTATTGTCAGAATATATAGCGGTAGGATTTTCTCTTAGACCAGAGGGGGGAGAAAAAGAAAATGAAAGAGAAACCCTTATGTCTGATGAAATCTTTGCTCAAGAAATGCATGCCCTAAGAGATTTAATTTTGAATGAAAAAGAAACTAGTAGAATAAAGGAGTTCAACAGAGTTAGAGAAGGAGGCGGTTATAATGAAAAAACAGGAGAATTTCAGAGAAGTAAAAGGCGAGTTTTTTTTAGATGATTTTCTCAAAGACAATATTAGGGCTGAGGAAAGTATTGGGCAAAAGAAAGAAATCTCTTTTAGAGAAATTTGCCAAATTATTAAAGATGCTTTTAGCGAAGAGTGGGAAACATCAGAGGAATCCTTGAAAGAAAGTAAGCTTGAAAGAGAAAAGGATGCAATAATTGGAAAAGAATATGCCGTTAATTTTTATAGAGAAAAAATAAAAAAAATAATTATAGAAAATAACTTGGAAAACTGTAAATGGCCTAAGTATTATAAAAGTTTGGAAGATGGAATTTTTCATGAAAATTGGGGATTGGCAGGACTAGCCTCCTGGGCATATGACGATAGCGAAAAGTATAAAGCTTCTTCATCGGCAAAGATAATTGGAAATAGAATTTACTGTTTTATTGATGGGAAATTAAAACTTCAACCTCAGAAGATTTCTGAAGAAAGAAGGGCACAGTTAAAAAAAGCTTTACTTCTCGCAACACCAAAAGAAAGGTTAGAAGAAGGGTTTCATGAAGTGTATATGCATAATGGAATTAGGATTACCATTTTTTCAGGGGAAAGAACTAAAAATGGACAAGATGTAATGGTTTTTAGAAAGTACGTTCTAAAAACATTAACCTTTGAAAATATGGCAACGTTGGGAACTTTCCCCAAAGAAGCTATTCCTCTTTTTAAATCAATGATAAAAATTGGATATAACGTTTTGTTCGCAGGACAAGTAAGGTCTGGAAAAACAACATTCTTGCAGGCCTGGCAAAAAAATGAGGACAATGATTTGGAGGGACTAGCTATAGCAACAGACCCAGAAACCCCTTGGCATAAGATTATGCCTAAGGCACCAATAATGCAGATTATAGCTGATGGAAAAGATCTGGAGCGAATTACAAAATCTTTGCTAAGAGGTGATAATGATTATGTTTTGCTTGAAGAAATGAGAGAAGCCACAGCATTTAATATTGCTTTAGATATTACATCTACAGGAACAATGAGAAGTAAAGGTACAATTCATGCTAATAATCCTGCAAATGTTCCATACAAGATGGCTAGTAAAATACATGCAAAGTATGGAGGCGATTTTAATACCTTAGTGGCTACTATATTTAATAATTTTAATTATATATTTGAATTTTATCAAGTTCCTGAGAATAAGTCTAAGAAAAGACTTAAGAGTATATATGAATTTTCTTACGATGAAGAAAAAGATCTTTGCTCCATGTACAAAATTTGTTTGTATGACCCTGTAGAAGGGAAGTGGAGATGGAAAAATCATATGAGTAAAGGGAATGTTAAGATTGGTGCAATAAATATGAAAGAAGTAGAAAATATGAAGAATATTTTAGATAAATTAGAAAAGGATAGCCCTATTGAGGGAGAATTTGCATTAACGCCAGCCTACTATGAATCTAAATCTACCAGGCTTATGGAAAACTAACTTTGCTAATTTTAAATCCAGGCTAAGGGCTAACAGCGTACGCATAGGAAGCTTAAGCAGCGTACGCATAGGAAGTTTAAGCAGCATACATATATTTTTATTATGGAGGAAGGAAAAATGAAGAGGGAGAGTATAAATAGACAAAGACTAACTTGGGCTTCTGCAGAGATAAAGATGTTAATGTCCATTGTATTAAATATTGAAAAAAAGGGTGTTGAAATATTCCTTGCTTTTTCATTAGTCCCAGCAATAGTTATTGGAATAATTGTAGGGGTAATAGGAGGTATTCCTTTAGGATTTGTAGCAATGCTAGTTGTTACTCCAAGCCCTTATTTATTCCTAAAAAGTAAGTTATATGTCCAACGAACAGGAATTTCTAAAGAAGGAGAAGTTCTAGTTGGAGAACTACTAGCAAATTATAAAATAAGCTATTGTAATATTACGGAAGCTATTGAAACTACTGCTAAATTAATTGAGGACGCACCGTATAGCAAGGCTTTGCTATTTGATCTTGCTATTGGGTTAAACACAGCAGTTACTAAAGAAGACATAAATAAGTTACTGGATAATTTCAAACACTCAATAGGAACAATTTGGGCAGATATCCTGGCAACTAATATGTATTTTGCAATAACACAGGGAGTGAATATAACTAGATCTTTACAGGATTTATCTGAAAGTCTTATTAAAAGTAGGAGGTTAGTAGAGTATAACAAAAGAGGGATAAATGAAGCATCTATGATGATAAAGTTTTTAGCCCCAGCATGTGTTGTTTTGACAGTCTTTTGTGCTACAAGTGTATTTGGGATGCCTTTGGAAAAATATTTATATTATCAATTTGGAACACCCTCAGGCCTTGCTTGGTTTTTAGGTGTAGTTATGTCTTACTTAGTAGGGATAGGAGTTAATATATATTTTAGTAGTAAAAAATTAGACTTATAGCTAGCAGGTATAGTAGAAACTATATTTTTAGAGGGTAAGCTTAAATAACCAAAATCTGTAAAGAAATGAGAGAAATAGAAAATGAGAAGAGAAAAAGAAAAGAATACTATTAAAAAAAGAATAGAAGAGTATTTCGAAAACAATAAAACAAAAAAAGAAAAACAGAAATTAGAAGAAGAAATGTTTGATTCCTTAATTGTTTTGAAAAATTTGTCCATTGTGCAACAAGAAAGCCCTTTGTCAGCAGATTTTATTTTCGAAAAACTATTAGCCAACTCAAAAAAACTAAAACCTTACTTTGCAGAAATGATATTACTTTATAGGCAAGGTGATGAGAAAGCAGCATTTGGCGTGTTTGTTGACAAAATTGGAACAAGGCATTCCAGAACTTTTGGAAGTATTTTGGGAAAGTTAGATAAAATTAATCCAGCTGAAATAGTAATTCAGGTAATTGCTTTGCAAGAAATTTTAGAAGATGAGCGTATAACTAAAGAAACGAAGGTTGCGGATCGGAATGGTGTTATTGCTACTATGTGCGCGGCAATGACTATATTTATAATGCTTTTAAACTTTACAGTAGTAGTAGTATTTATGGATACAATGAAAATTTTGGAGCAGCTGTTTTAGATATTAGTAGGTTATAAGGAGACAAATTAAAATTCGTTAAAGGGAATAAAGGGTAAATTCTACCCAGTTGAGAAGGGAGCAGGATCATGAAAGAATTAGTAGTAGTAATAGGTTTAGTATTGCTAGGAGCAATATTAGTTTCAGTATTTGTATTAGGAGATAATGGGTTGCAAGGAGCAGCAGAGTCATTTTTAGGAGAAGGGATTGACTCAATAGAAGACTTATCAATTTGATACGAATGGAAGCTTGGATAGCAATAAGGAAATAGCTTGGAAAGAAAGGACGAGAAGATTATGAAAGAGTTAATAGTTGTGATTGGC
>CAYJHC010000058.1:0-6383 GCA_964370075.1 uncultured Oscillospiraceae bacterium
AAATTGTTGAAAAAGCTTTAAGGGCATTAACAACTCCTGTTGAAAAACAAACAGTGTTTGAGTAGAAAGAAATATATAATTGAATAGTCCTCGAACTTTAAGTAAGCCACAAGTAATTGTGGCTTTACTGTTAATCGAAGGGAAAGATACTGTATGTATTTAGGCCTATGCAAAAAAATAATTATCAACATAGAAATATTAAAATATATAGGTCTGAACGGTAGATAAAACCAAGTTGTTTTTAGTATATTATTAATCATAGCGAACCTTTGTATTATTTGACTAGGTTGTGCATTTGTAGTATAATTTATTTGGTAAAGAGCAATGAAAAGCTTATTTTTTCTGTTATAAATGTAAGGAATTATATAAATTAATATATAAAAAAGGAGAAAGCTTTGAAAAAAAGAAATAGGCAAATCAGGATAGTTGTCATAGTGCTCCTTATAGCAGTTTTAAACATCGGAGTTGTTTTGTGGTTTAATAATACAGTCTTTAAAGAGCTTGAATCTTCTGCAAGATCATCGCTTGAAAGTATGGCAAATGAACAGAGTCGAGCAATTTTATTAATCATAAATAATAAGCAGGATAATGTAAAAGGTATTGTGGATGTAATTACTCATATAGGAAACAATCCAAGTAAATTAAGCAATGCTATGGATATCTGGGCAAAAGAGTATGAAATAGATAATCTGATAATAACTGATACTTTTGGAAATGGAATAACATCTTCGGGGGAAATAGCAAGTATTTCTAATGAGGAATACTTTACCTCTACGATTCAAGGTGAAGTTGGATTAACTGGTGTCTATGATTCTCAGTTTACTGATAAACGGGTGCTAGCGGTAACTGCGCCGATTTATTATGAGGGGAAGGTAGAAGGTACAATAGTTGCTGAGTATGATATAGAGAAACTTGCATCTTTGCTTATTGGTGTAACAGATAGCCGTGGGGCATCAATGATTGTAAATTCTCAAGGGGAAATTTTGTTCCATACATATGAGTTTCCAATATCTTTTGAAAACTTTAAGTCGGCAACATTTGAAGATGGGAAGACTTATGATGGGGTTTTAAAAGATTTTGCTAACTCAGAACCAGGACAGGTTACATTTTCAATTGGTGGAGACAGAAAACTAGGAGAATATGTGCCATTAGGAGTAGAAGACTGGACGTTATTTTTTGAAATCTCAGAGAGTTCACTTTCAGACAGTGCAAACGCGATAACTTCAAGAATGGTAGCGGTAAGTGCAAGTCTATTGATTGCATTTTTAATTCTAACCATATATATTCTGTGGGTTAGAAAAAAATCTTATGAAGAGATTCAGCAGGTAGCATACTATGATGAATTAACAGGTGTTTCTAATTTAATTAAATTTAAAATGGACTTGAAGGAAATTGTGAGCCAAAGCAGCTTTGATTGTACAAAATATGTTTTGCTTAAAGGAGATATAGAAAATTTTAAAGTAATAAACGAAGTTTTCGGTATAGAAATAGGTGATAAAGTAATTTGCCAGAGTACAAAGGTTGCAGAAAATATGAAAGGGGATTTATTTAAAATCGCCCGTACTGGATCAGATGAATTGCTTATTTTTGCTGAAAAAATCAAGGTTAATGAGTTTTTTATAAATAAGGAAAAATATATTAACCAACTTAGAGCTTCAATTCCAGAGCTAGACAAGCATAGATTTAACTATAGATATGGTAGATATTTCCTAGAACCGAAGGAAACCGATGTGGATGAGATGGTTAATAAGGTAAGTATTGCTCACAGCCACGCTCGTGAAAAAACAGGTTGGGCAATTTGGGATTATGATGAAAAATTCAAAAAACACATGTTAAGAATGGCAGAAATTACAAATAAAATGGAAGATTCACTTATAAATAAAGAGTTCAAGATGTTTTTACAACCCAAATATAACCCTAAAGCAGGGACTGTTGTAGGAGCGGAAGCACTTGTTCGTTGGTTCGAAGACGATGGAGGAATAGTTTTCCCGGGAGAGTTCATACCGTTATTTGAAAAAAATGAGTTTATCTTGAAACTAGATGAGTTTATCTTTGAAACGGCATGTATCTTTATTGAAAAAAGGATTAAAGAAGGTAAAAAGAATGTTCCTATATCTGTTAACTTCTCCAGGTTACATTTGCAAAATGAAGAGTTTGTTGAAAGGTTAATTGAAATTGCCAATAAGCATAACGTTCCTACAAACTTATTGGAAGTAGAGCTTACAGAAACAACTGTAATTGAAAATATAGGTTTGTTAAGTAAAGTTTTAGATGAATTACATTCTGCAGGATTTGGTGTTTCCATTGATGACTTTGGATCAGGGCATTCTTCGTTAGGTATGCTAAAAGAATATAACTTTGATGTAGTAAAACTAGATCGAAGCTTCTTTGTGGCAGAAGATGAAAAAGATCGTGAGTCTGCAAAAACTATGCTAAAAGGAATAATCAATTTGGTGACAAGCTTAGGGTCTAAGGTTGTCGCAGAAGGTATAGAATACGAAGATCAAGTAGAGTTTTTACAGACGGTTGATTGCTATTCAGCTCAGGGTTATTACTTTGCTAAACCGATGCCTTCAGAAGAACTTGAGAAACTTTTAGATGAAAAATAAACTTTGGAATTAAAATAATGAATGCTAAAGCACTATTTGTTTTCAAAGGCGTATAGTAAAATAAAGAGTTAAGAAAACCCCTTCTATAGCGAGTATGCTACAGAAGGGGTTTTGTTTTATAATCCGAAAATCATTTCATTTGGTACTTTTGTGCCATCTTCATTATATATATAGAACCCTTTCCCTGCTTTCCGCCCAAGAAAGCCAGCGGCTACCATTCTTCTTAGTAAAATGGCTGGCCTATACTTAGGGTCTCCAATTTCACTATACAGTACTTCCATAACAGCAAGCTCAACATCTAACCCAATCATATCTACTAACTCTAACGGCCCCATAGGATGATTAAGACCATGCTTCATTCCTAAATCAATTTCATCTATCTTTCCTACACCACGTTCTATTAAGATAAAAGCTTCGTTAATCATTGGAAGTAACATTCTGTTTACTATAAATCCAGGTTCATCTTTCGAAAGAATACATTCTTTACCAAGAAATCTACCGAAGTCTAAAGCTTCATCAATAGTTGATTGATTTGTTTGTAATCCTTTTACAACTTCCATTAAGTGTATTAATGGAACAGGGCTGAAAAAGTGCATTCCTAAAAAATTTTGAGGATTCCTTACATGACTGGCTAGAGTTGTAATGGAAATCGAAGAAGTGTTGCTAGATAGAACTGCATTATCGCTTGCGTACTTATTTACTTCTTGGAAGATTGCTATTTTAACATCTTGGTTTTCAGAAGCTGCTTCTATGATAAAATCAGAGGTCCTACAGTCGGAAAGCGATGTTGTGAATTCAATTTTTCTTAAAGCGCTGTCCGCTTCTTCTTCCGTCATTTTTCCTTTAGAAACATTTTTACCTAGCATTTTTTTTAAATTAGTTTCACTAGCATTAAGCTGATTTTCTGATATATCATAAACTTTTACCTTAACTCCGCAACAGATAGCATTTTGTGCTATCCCCATACCCATAAAACCCGCACCAATAACAAATAATTCTTTAGTATGCATAATTATCCTCCTTTTATAGCGTTTAGTATAAATGATTTACTTTCTCTTGAAGTTGAGAATGATTTTTATTCTCATTATTAATTTTAGCACAGTGAAAGGTGATTTGTTAGCCTTTTATTTCATATAATTTGGGTTTAAGTAATATAGTAGGGAAGCCGTTCTCACTGGAGATGCCTTATAGCAGTAACCTCGAAAGGACTACAGTTAACTTATTTGTAATCAATTTACCCATTTTGGGCCTTCTATTTTTCTTTTAAGACTTTATTTTTACTTGTTTGGGCATTCCGTACTGTGGAGATAGAGAAGCTAGCATAATGAGTAAAGTGATTGTACAAATGCTAAGATTTATGATATATTTAACTAGTTAAGTTATCTAATTTGTTTTCATTATGAGTCTTACAGGATGAAATAGGAGGGAATAGGGTATCCTATAATTTAACGGCGGAATTTTCGGCATTACTAATTGTATTAATTGCCCTGATAAGCTTTAAACGAGATTATGAAGAAAAAAATGTAAGGTTTCAACTGTATTTTCTAAGAAACTATAATCGCATTGAATTGAAAAGGTTTAAGTCGAAAAAAATTGCAAAATATACATTGAATTAAATTGGAAAGGGAGCAATAAGTAATAGCAGGTTACATATATATATACTATTACAAAATGAAAGGAAATTGTAAATGAAAGAAAAACTAGAAGCTTTTCAAGAATTAGTTGTTAGGAAAACATTAGAGGAAAGAAATAACTTGAAGAGTTCTAAGGAGGAAGTAGATAAAAAAAATAAAGAAATATTAGAGACTATGTTGTTTGGGGTAACGTTAATCTTTGGAGTTACCTGGGGATTTTCAGCTATTACCGATTTCTTTGCATCATCAGGTATATCTTATCTTAGATTAGCATATTGTATAATTGCAATACTTGCTGCTGTTACTTTTTTCTTCGTAAGATTTTTTGGGAAAAAATGCACTACTGTAATAGTTTATGTGGTTAATTCGGGAGCTTTTGTATATGCCTTTATAGTAAGTGCATTTATAGCGCCAGATCAAGTAACGGTAACATTTATACTAGTGTTATTTATGGTGTCTACCTTGTATTTAGACTATGGTTGGCGAATTCATGTGTTTATGTTAATAGCTACTGTAGCTTTTGTTATAGCAATTTCTTTTTTTAAGGATCCAGCTGTGATTAATGTTGAAATATTTAATTCGTTGATTGTGCTGTTTCTTCTTTATGTAATAGGGACTATTGTAAGAGATGCAAGGCTTGGAATTATAGTAGCAAAGAACACTATGCATAAATATGCTTATTATGATCAACTGACAAATGTATACAATAGGCGAAAACTATTTGAAGATTTCGCGAAATTTGAGAATAATAAAAATGTGGGGAAAATCACTGCCATAGGAATTCTTGATGTTGACTATTTTAAATTGTACAATGATACATATGGGCATCAAGACGGAGATGAAACGTTAAAGAAAATAGGAGAAACTATCGTAAGGATGACGGAAAACTATACTATTGGCTGTTACAGATATGGTGGAGAGGAGTTTGTCATAACCTTTGTAGATTTGACAGAAGTAGATATAGAAGCTTGTATATCAGAAATCTTAGAGAACATTAGAAATCTAAATGTTCCTCATACAGGATCCCCATATAAGAAAATTACTGCAAGTGCAGGGATAGCAAATTTGGGACATAAAGAAAATTTGCAATTTGTAAAAGGTTTAACTATTGCAGATAAGTCTCTATATAAAGCCAAAGAAAGTGGTAGAAATACATATATTATAGAGAATTGGTCTGAAGAAAACTTTGAAGAGGATTTGGCTACGATTAGGAAAAGGGGTGGAAAGGAATAAACTTTATAAAAACAATATAAATGGTGAGCTGATTTATTTGCACAGAAAAAAATTGAAATCTAATAATGATGGGAAATTGTGATAAAAATATCAAAAAAAAATTGACTTATAATATAAAGTCTTGTATACTTAGTTGGAAATGTAACTATAAATTGTCAAGTTGACTTTATCTTTGGTTGTATAAGTGAAAGCTGATTTGGACAGTTTGTGTATTTATGAGGAAGAGGAGAGAAAATGAAGAAAATAGTTTTATTAGGGTTAGTATTGATGATGACGCTTGCATTTGCAGCTTGTGGCGGTGGAGTAAGCGACAAGTATGTCGGAGAGTGGAAAACATATGATGTGAAAATGGGAGACCTAAGTTATTTGGAGATGGGCGGAGAAGGAATGAATCTTAACATGACTTTAAATGATGATGGAACTGGATCGTTCTCTGGGGATAGTGTAGGTGACTTTTCTTGGGAAGAGACTGAAACAGGAATATTTGTAAATGATGGAGTGACAGAGGTTGATGTTCCTGAAGTAGACGGTGGAATGCTTTCTATGGAGGCAGAAGGGGTTGAAATAATCTTTGAAAGAGCTGAATAATAATCTAACCAAATAGTTAAAATGAAACACCACTTGTTTTTATTTAAAGATATGAATAAATGGTGTTTTCTTGATTTTTGAGATAAAAATCTATGACAAATTGATTGAATTACCAGGAATTGTACTTAGAAGGTTAAAGGGCTTAAGTGATTAAGAATTACTTTTAAGCAGACTCTCTGTTTGACTTTAGTTTGGGTAGAATGTATAATTTAGTTGTGATATGAATGTGGGAAAAGCTTATCTTCTCTGGTTAGCAATAAGGCTAAGGCTTTCGATTCAAAGCTGTCTAGCGATGAAATGGAGCTGTGGAATTTTGTTA
>CAYJHC010000058.1:6483-12436 GCA_964370075.1 uncultured Oscillospiraceae bacterium
AAGGCTTTCGATTCAAAGCTGTCTAGCGATGAAATGGAGCTGTGGAATTTTGTTAGGGGCTTTTGTAAAATTTATTGTGTTTCTAATAGAAAGAGTATAATAGGAGAAAGTTTAGAGGTATAAAATTGGAAAGATATAATCTGATTCACACTAGCGTTGAAAAATGTGAGGGGTGCAACAAATGTATTTTTAAATGTCCTGCGAGGGCAAATGAAGCCTTTCTTGAGGCTGATGACAATAAGGTTTTCATAAAAGCAGGTTATTGTATTTCCTGTGGGGAATGCATCGCGATTTGTGATCATGATGCTAGGGATTATAAAGATGATACCTTGAATTTCTTCGAAGATATAAAAGCCGGAGAACAGATTTCAGTAGTAATTGCCCCAGCGGCCCATCTTAACTTTGAAGATGTGAGAAAATTGATTGGGTATTTAAAAGAAATTGGTGTAAAGGGAGTCTATGATGTCTCTTTAGGTGCGGATATTTGCACTTGGGCTCATGTGAAAGCAATTAAAGAACAAAACATTACCTCTATAATATCTCAGCCATGTCCTGCAATTGTAAGCTACGTGGAAAAGTTTCATCCTGAATTAATTGAGCGACTGTCTCCTATTCAAAGCCCTTTATTGTGTTTAGGGATTTATTTAAAAAAATATTTAGGAATAAAAGAGAAACTTGCATTCCTTTCTCCTTGCATAGAAAAGAAAGAAGAATGTACAGATGAGAATACAATGGGATATATTGATTACAATGTAACTATTGCAAAGTTTTTGGAATATATAGAAAATGAAGGCGTGAATTTAGATAAATATCAAGCAAAGGAGCTAGATATTGCGGATGGTTCACTTGGTTTTACATTTCCAAGACCTGGTGGGTTAGCTGAAAATATTGAGTTTCATTTAGGAGAAAAGGTGTGGATAAAAGGCATTGAGGGAATATTTAATATTGAAGAATACTTTCTTGAATATCTAGATGACCTAAAGAATGATAGACCGGTACCATTGTTGATAGACGCCTTAAACTGTGAGCATGGATGCAACCTAGGAACAGGAACTAGAAAAAATATTCATCAAAATGAAATTGACTATAAGTTAAATCAAAGACGTAAGGAGGTTAAACGAGAAGACCTTGAGAATATGTTGATTAAGTTTAACGAAACATTAGTTCTTTCAGATTTTTACAGACAGTATATGGATAAAAGCGATAGTGTTAGTCACAGGGCAGAGATAGATTTAGAAAAAGCTTTTATGCTATTAGGGAAAAATACTCCAGAAAGCAGAAATATAAATTGTTTTTCTTGTGGATATGGAAACTGTGTGGAATTTGCACAGGCACTAGCTACAGGGCATAACCATAGAAATAATTGCAAGTATTATCTGTTAGATAAGTTCAAAAAGCTAAGTACTATAGATGATTTGACAGGACTAAAAAATAGATATAGTTACACTCAAGTAATAAGTAAACTGAAAAAGAAGCATCCAGAGTTTGTTGGCGTAGCCTTTATTGATATTAACGGATTAAAAGAGGCTAATGATAACTTTAGTCATGCTTATGGTGATGCAATGATAATTACCTGCGCAAAACTACTATTAAAAGTCTTTGGAAGCAAAGCCTATAGGTTAGGCGGGGATGAATTCATTGTAATTGATGATAAAACAAATTATGATGAGTTTAAGGATAAGGTGGATGAATTGTCAGTAATGATTGATGATGAAGATGACTTAGTAGTTTCGATTGGTATAGCATCTAGTTTTTCTAGTGTTGAACTAGAAAGTGCAATAAAGTATGCGGATCAAAACATGTATCAAGCAAAAGAAAAATATTATATGAAAAATAAAAATGTAGATCGGCGAAAAAGGTAGGAAGAACACTTACAGGGTGTAAGCATAAATAGTGCGTATAAAGTAACAGTTGTCATTAAAATATATAGTTTGGTCCGATTAAACTAAACTAAAAGAACCACGTGTTCGTGGTTCTTTTTTTACCCATAATGATGTACAGTCTTATATTACTAAATAACCCCAAAGTAATTGTAAACTATGTTATATTCCCAAAGGATTAACAGTATATCATATATGGTGGGTAAGCGATTTTTGCTAGAGCATTCCGATGAATTTTTGGACAATCAAGGAAACTACAGCTACTACAAACCAGCAACTTAAACCTAAGGTGATTGGTTTGACACCATTCCGAATTAGTTTTCTTAAATTAGTATTAAGCCCAATTGCTGACATTGCCATAACAATCATAAACTTTCCTGCTATTGTCAGCCCTCCAGTCAATGCTTCTGGAAGCTGAAGAAAGGTGTTAGCCATTGCTGCAAGTATAAAGTAAATTACGAACCAAGGGAATACTTTGAAGAAACTAAAGGACGAAATATCTGAAGTTTGATCTTTTGAATTTACACTTATTTCATCTGTTGCACTAATAGTAGGCTTCTTTAGCTTTACTGAAGTAGCTGACTTTCTAATGGCATCTTTCTTGATTTTTTTAGCTGTATAAACGGCTAAAACTAACGCAATTGGAACAATCATTAATGTTCGTGTCAGCTTTACTATGGTAGCAAATTCAAGGGCTGTGTCGTTTCCAGCTATATTGCTCCAAGCAGAGCTTGCAGCAACCACCGAAGAAGTGTCATTAATGGCAGTTCCTGCCCACATACCAAAGCCTATATCACTAAGGCCTAAAGCCATTCCTAGCCAAGGAAAAATAAACACGGCCACTATATTAAATAAAAAGATTGTGGAAATTGCATTGGCGATGTCTTCATCTTCAGCTTGAATCACAGGTGCAGTTGCAGCTATAGCGCTACCGCCACATATTGATGTACCTACACCTATTAAAGTGGTCATATTTCCACTCATCTTTAGGACTTTACCCATAACATATGCAGTGATAAAGGCTGAAGTCAAAGTGAACAACATTACATATAGTGATTGTTGCCCCACTTCTATGACTATAATTAAATTCATTTCAAACCCCAGGAGAATTATAGAATATTGAAGGATTTTCTTAGAAGTGTATTTTAGTCCATCTTCTAGCTTAGCTCTTTTTTGGAAAGGTTTTTTGAAGATAATAGGAAGAAGCATTCCTATTAGTATTCCGAAGACTGCACTACCAACTAACGGAAAAAGATTCCCTAAAAACCAAGAAGGTATTGCGATTAGTACGCAAAGCAGTATTCCAGGACACCTTTTTAAAATTTGACTCACCATTACCTCCAACTGTATTTTGATTTAAATTTAAATTTGCTATAGGTTTAGTAATTGATTAAGGATAGCCCCTATTGGTTTACACTTTGCCGCAGCAAATTACGAATATATTAACTTAATGTATTTACTATACCATTTTTTCGTGATAAAATTAAATAATGAATGCTTATTAATTAATAAAATATATTTATTTTGACGGATGGCTTTAGAATGAAAGGAATCCTTAATGTTAGATTATAGAATATACACATTTTTGAAATTATGTGAAGTGATGAATTATAGGAAAACTGCAGAGTCGTTAAATATGACTCAACCTGCAGTAACTCAACATATACAAGGTTTAGAAGAGTTATATAAGTGTAAACTCTTTTCTTACAAAGGGAAAATTTTGTCAAAAACTAATGAAGCGATTAAATTAGAAAATCATGCTAGATCAGTAATTTATAACGAAAAACGGTTTCAAGAGGATATTAGTTCTCCAAAAAGAAAAAAGATTTCAATTGGAGCTACAAAGACAATAGGTCATTATGTTGTTGATGATAAATTTTTCACACTGTTAAAAAATGAAGATATTGAATTTGAATTTATTATAGACAATACCAGAAACCTTTTTGATATGCTTAACTCATTTCAGCTAAACCTACTTTTAGTAGAAGGGTACTTTGATAAGAGTAATTATGATTATCAACTAATAAGAGATGAAGAACTTGTTGGAATATGCGCAAAGAATCATCCGTTTGCAAATAGAGAGATTTCGATAGAAGAGGTGTTTGGAGAACAGATATTGTTAAGAGAAAAGGGCTCTGGGACCAGAGAAGTTTTTGAAAACCTATTAAAGGAAAAAAATTATTCGATAGATAAACTGGAAAGAAAAGCTGTAATCAGCAGCTTTGGATTAATGGTAAAAGTCGTAGAGGAGGGAATTGGAATTTCTTTTGTTTACGAGGCTGCGGCTAAAAAAAGTAAAAATATAGATGTGTTTAGAATTAAAGGGAATAAAGTATCTCATGAATTAAATTATGTTTACTTAAAAAATTCAAATGTAACAGATATTATTGAGCTTTTTGAGTAAAGACAAATAGTGTTTTGAAGAATTAAACACTAGGAAAGCCTTTGCCTATTATTTCGCTTGTGTTAGAAATTAAAATAAAAGCAGATGGTTCTTCTTTTTTTATGTAGTTACGAAGCTTAACTGCTTCAGAGCGAGTCATTACAGTGAAAATAATGTATTTATCATTTCCCGAAAAAGCACCTTTCCCATCACATATAGTGGCGCTTCGGTTTAGCTCGCAAGTAATATAGTTACAAATTGGAGTAGGGTTACTGCAAACAACATTAAAGTATTTACGCAAGTTAATACTTTCTATAACGGTATCGATTATCAAAGCAGAAACTAATAAGCCTAGTACAGAATATAATGAAGTTTCAACACTAAAAACTAGAAAACTAGAGAAAGAAATAAGGCAGTTAATAGCGAATAGAGCCTTTCCAATATCAAGTGTGGATTTTTTCTTTAATATCATTGCTAATATGTCTGTTCCTCCGCTAGAGCTGCCCATGTTAAATAAAATTCCGGCTCCTAGTGCTGGAAGTAAGATTGCAAAACAAAGCTCTAAAACAGGCTGATCTGTAAATGGCTGATCCATAGGAAAAATCCAATTGAAAAAGGATAAAGATAAAGAAAGTAACATGCTGCAATAAGCTGTTCCGATAATTACTTTTTTCCCTAAAAAAATTATTCCTATAATCAATAAAATTATGGAAGCGATAAGATTAAAAGTACTTGCATCAATTGGTGAAATTTCAGCAACTAAAATAGAAAGGCCTGTGATACCTCCAAAGGTAAAGTCGTTTGCAAATTTAAAAAAATGAACCCCAACAGAAATAAGAAGTGTAGCGAAAGTCAGTAATCCGAAATGTTTAATTTTTTTTATCATTTAAGCCTCCATATTAATAGCCTCTGAAAAAAGTGTAAATGAAAATGAATCCATTGTCAATGTGAAGCGAGGAATTACAGCTTCTGAATATACCCTGAATATATTAATGCAAAATTATATTAAAGGAAAAAGAAAAGAGGAGAAAAAATGAATGAGACAATATGCAAGATAACTTCTACAGAAGAGATAAAGATTATTGAAGATAGCCTTGATATGTATAGTGCTAGTCAATGTGAAATGCCATTTGAAGAAGCCTTTGAGATTATTGGACGATGTATAAAGGAAGGTGGAGAAATAAAAGGTGGTATTGTTACTGAATTAGAGCTTAAGGTTGGGATTCACATTAGAACTTTTTGGTTAGATGAAAGTGTTAGAGGAAAGAATCTAGGGACAAAGCTCTTAAGAGAAGTAGAAGAAGAGGGAAAGGAAAAAGGAGCAACATTTGCTTACTTAGAGACCTTCGATTTTCAGGCAAAAGATTTTTACGAAAAAAATGGTTACGGAATTTTTGCTACATTAGATTATCCTACGGGGAATACTATGTATTTTATGAAGAAACAGTTTTAATTTTTTCACTAGAATTTAGAAAGATGAACTTTGAAATAACAAGAGAATCAAATGATTGGGAAATAGCTAGAGAGATTATTTATTAGGAATATAAAACAAATAAAAAATGACTATGTATTATTAATGGTCATTTTTTATTTGGCTAATAGTGTAATTAAAAAATGGTGGTTAAAGAAAAAAATTAAGAATAAATCTAGTTGTCATTTTAGAGTCATTTTAAGAATTTATACTATGAAT
>CAYJHC010000059.1:0-12396 GCA_964370075.1 uncultured Oscillospiraceae bacterium
GTAATATTATTTTCATAAGTGTCTCCATCTATTATCTGTATATAGTTAATCATTAACCAAAGCATGTGTATATTGCCCTATATGACCAAATTTCATTTTCTCAATCCTAGTAGTATAACACCGATATGTGTTTCAATTATGTTTTTTCTAACAGTTAATCTCCTAGAGTGCTTCTAGTATTAACCCTTTGCCTAAATAATTTTTAAAGTCCTCGTAGTTTACTAAAATTAAAAAATCTCAATTATATAGTTTAATCACTATACCAAGTTGAGATTTTTTTGTTTTTGAAATTGATCGTTAGTTAATGCTATCTGCCATCAGGAGGCAAAGCTGAGCAATGCTGACAGAACATACAATCCTATAAATAATCTTTAACAATTAATTATCATTTTGCTTTTTATTACTTGTAGTACATTATGCTCGCATTTTCTGAGTCACTCTGGCAACAGCCTTCCCAACAAAGAAAATAATCGCAATTTCTATCGGGGCACTTGCAAGGCTGGTTCCACCTCTAACGAATAACATTTCAAAGAATGGTAAGCCAAACTGAAGCTGTAACCATAATGACCCTAAAAATGTTTCTACTAATGCAACAATAATTAGCTTTGCAATAATAATATTCTTTAGAGTTGCTTCATACTTATATAGAAAAATTCCAAATATTAATCCAGTTAAAGCCGCACTTATTGTCCATCCAGGAAAGTATCCTCCCCCTTGTGGATTTAAAATAAATGACAAAATATCCCCTAATGCACACATAAATCCTGAAACTGCTGGTCCTAGTATCATTGCCCCTATAGATTGAGGCAAAAAAGTAAAGCTTATCTTTACTAAAGGAAAAATGTTTAATGTAAAGTTTGCAAAAAAACCTATAACGACAATAATCCCTAAAAGAACTCCTGCTAATGCTATTGATTTGGTAGAGGCAAACTCCTTAAATGAGTTTGCAAATTTTGTTTTGATGTTCATAAAACCTCCTAAAAGAAAGCTGCACGTATAATTGAAAAATTGTTAATATAAAAACATTTCGAAACTATACCCTAACAGCGGGATGCAAGACTAGCATCGCAGGTTTCCCTTTCGTCTCTTTGACAACTCCCCGTTCAAAGAGCACTGTACGCGCTATTCTCTACTCTGATTACGCACTTCAACATCTATACTGCTTTATAAATAAAAAAAGACAAGCTTCACACTTGTCCCGTTAAGTATTACAGATACAGCGGGATGCGAGAAAAGTACCGTAGGCAAGCCTTTCGTTCCTATGACAACTCCCCGTTCAAAGGACACTTCACGCACTATTCTCTACTCTGTGCTCATTCAATTTACCAAACTTAGAGTTGATTGTCAACAAAAAAGTATAAAAGTCGCAAAAAAAATTAAATTTATCCTTTTCTCCCCAAGTCATAAAAAAGATGTAAGAAAATATTTAATCTTAACAAAAGCCAATACTACTCTTCAAAATCCCATTATTAGTTTAAGAAGGTATATGTATTGCTTAAACTTTGAACATAATGTACTATAGTACTATGAATATTAATGAAATAACACTTATAATTTTAGCCGGAGGCAAAAGCAGCAGGATGGGAAGCCCCAAGGAGAATATTCTTCTTGGTGATTTTACTTTTTTAGAAACACTTAAAACATTAGGAGAAAGCATTGGTTTTTCCGAAATAATAGTGTCTGGCATAGATTTATTTGACGAGTTCAAAGAAAGAGGTCCTCTAGGAGGCCTTTACACCTGCCTCAAAAATATGAAAAATGAAATTGCCTTTGTTTTGCCTGTAGACTGCCCTAATATACGAAAAGAAACAATATTAGAAATAGTAGATTTTCATTTTAAGAACCATAAAAACCCCTTATCTGTTGCAATCACATTATTGCAACAAGGGGATAGGCCAGAACCTCTTATAGGTGTATTTTCAAAAGATTTCTACGAAACCATTTTTTCATTTATCAAAGGTGGCCCCTCAAAAGTAATGGCTCCGATTAAACTACTTCCCTTTGCTATTTATCATCATGATCAAGAACAATATCAAATCCTTAACATAAACACAAAAGAGGATTTAAAGAAGTTATAACTTCTAAAATCCTCTTCTAAACTATTCCTTTAATCTTTAATCCTTAATCCTTAATCTGAACTCTAAATTCAACTTAATCAGCATAATAATATCATAACCGTAGCACTAACAACTCTCTTCCAAAAGAATTAGCAGGGAACCAAGTTATAAATCTGGACAAAGTATTCCTTTTATTTCTCTTCGCCTATTCTTGACACTTTTCAATACTAATTCCAATTTGCTTAAATCCTGGAATTTTACTTACTGGATCTAAACTATCTGCATCGCTTAGCATATTTGCCCCATCGGCAAAGTGGAAAGGCATAAACATAGTATTCTCTTTAACGCTAGAACTTTCCTTTACCCTAGCTACAGTTTCTCCACGCAAAGACCTTACCTTAACTAAATCCCCTTGCTTTAGATTTAGTTTTTTCATATCTATAGGATTTATGTCCATATAGTTTTCAGAGTACAAATCATGTATTTTTTTTGTTCTCTTGGTCATAGTTCGTGTATGATAATGTTCCAAAATTCTTCCTGTTAATAAAATGTGCGGGAAATCTTCCAAACTTAATTCCTTAGACGGAGTCATACTTAATGGTGTAAGTACTCCCTTACCTCTATTTGGCCCATTAGCATGTAGAATTCTTGTTCCTGGATGATCTTCTGTAGGACAAGGCCAACAAAGTCCATCGGCCTCTAGTCTCTCATAGGTCATTCCCGCATAGGTCGGAGTAACTGATTTCATTTCATCAAAAATTTCTTCAGCATTTTTATATTCTTTTTCGTAACCAAGTCTAAGCATAATATCATTAATGATTTTCCAATCATCCTTTGCCTCCCCTTTAGGGCTTACTGCCCTTCTGACTTTTTGAACTCTTCTCTCTGTATTAGAGTAAGTTCCCTCTGTTTCAGCATAGGCAGTAGCAGGTAAAACAATATCTGCATAATCAGATGTTTCTGTTTCAAATATATCCTGGCATACTACAAAGGTTTCACAAAGAGAATGGGCAATATGAGCTGAGTTTGGATCTGATACCATTGGGTTTTCTCCCATAATGTACAATACTTTTATTTCACCATTTAGTATTGCATTAGGCGTCATTGTAACAGTTATTCCTGGTTTATCTGAAAGAGTCCTGCCCCAAGCCTTTTCGAATTTTTCATTAATCACTGGATCTGCAACCTTTTGATATCCAGGATAATCTGTAGGCAAGCAACCCATATCACAAGCCCCTTGAACATTATTTTGTCCTCTTAACGGGTTAACTCCTGTTCCCTCTCTTCCCAGGTTTCCTGTAACTAAGGCTAGATTTGCCATTGACTTTACGTTATCCGTTCCATTTGTATGCTGAGTTATGCCCATAGCATAAGCAATAAATGCCTTATCTGCTTCTCCATACATCCTTGCAGCCTGATAAACCTGTTCTACTGTAACTCCACACACACTAGCTACATATTCTGGGGTATAATCTTTTACAGATTCTCTAAGGGCTTCAATTCCCTCTGTATGATTTTCTATATACTCTTTGTTATCTAAGTCTTCATTAAAAATTATGTGTAGCATTCCATTAGTCAAAGGAACACTGGTTCCTGGATTTATTTGCAAGAAAAGATCTGCATGATCACATAAAGGTATCCTTTTGGGATCTGCTATCATTATCTTTGCTCCATAATCCTTTGCCTGTTTCATATAATATCCAATTACTGGGTGTGCCTCTGTAGTGTTAGACCCTGTTACAAAGAGTACATCCGTCTTCCTAACATCCGTCATTGGGTTTGTCATAGCTCCGCTACCAAGTGTTGTTGCAAGACCTGCAACTGAGGATGAATGTCAAAGCCTTGCGCAGTGGTCTACATTATTAGTTCCAACTACGCCCCTTATAAATTTTTGGAAAATATAATTACTCTCATTAGTCACCTTTGCACTTGCAAAGCCCATTATACTATTAGGTCCAAACTCTTCTTTGCTGCTTTTTATTTTTTCTTCAATAATATCATAAGCCTCATCCCAGCTAGCTTCCCTCCAAATTGGTTTTATTCCATCTCCTTTTTCGTTAACCCTAATAAGGGGTTTTTTCAACCTGTCTCTATGATTAACAAAATCATAAGCAAACATGCCTTTTACACATGAAAGCCCTTCATTTGCCCCTGCCATAACAGGCTTAACTCCTATTATTTTATCGAACTTTGTATAAAGGTCTAGCTGGCAACCAACCCCACAATAAGGGCAGGTTGTTCTAACCTTTTCCGTTTCCCAATAGTCTTTTTTGTATCTGCCTCTTCCCTCAATAGCTCCTGTTGGGCAAACTGCCACGCACTGTCCGCAGGAAACGCATCCATTATCCCTAAGAGATTTGTGATTTTCTGGTTCATATAGCTTTATTCCGCCTTCTTTTTCTTCTATTAGCGTATCTGCCAGCTTTCCATGAGCCCCTATTTTTACTAATGTTTCGCAAACTCTAATACAATTTCCGCAAGAAATACATTTATTAGAATCCCTAAAGATAAAATCTTCTTCCCTATCCACTTCTTTATTAATTGGAAGAGCTCTTAATCTTCCTTCAAAATTGACTGATTTTGCAGTTTTAATCAAACTGCAGCTATTGTAATCATGACAACCACATTCTAAACACATGGAACTGGCTTTTAGGGCTTCTTCTTCTGTATAACCTTTCATGTATTCGTCAAAATTGGTCTTTCTCTCATCAGCATGTATATGATCCATATGAGGTTTGAACATTTCCTCTCTTCTCTCATATGCATATATATCTGAGTCATCAATTTCAACTATTAAAGGATCTTTAATTTCAAAATGTTTTCCATTTAAAAATTCATCTACCCTAGTGGCAATCTTTTTCCCATCTCCAATAGCTTCTATAGCAATTGATATCTTATCGTTTCCACAGTCTCCACCTGCGAAAACTCCATCCATAGATGTTACAAATGTATCCTTATCACAAATTATCCCACCTTTTCTAGTTCTATCTAAACCTTCAATATTCTCAAAAGATACCGCCTGACCAATGGCTGGTATTACAGAGTCAAGCTCAATTATTTCAAATTCCCCTTCAATTGGTCTAGGGCGTCTTCTTCCGCTTTCATCTGCTTCCCCTAATTCCATTTTTTGAAGCTTAATTCCACAGACTTTTCCATTTTCATCAGCAAGAATTTCCATAGGAGATCTTAAATTCTTAAATATTACACCTTCTTCATCTGCTTCAATTACTTCTATTTCTTCTGCAGGCATTTCATCTTTGGTTCTTCTATAAATATTATATACTTCTTTCGCACCAAGCCTTACTGAGGTTCTACAAGCATCCATGGCAGTATTTCCACCACCAATTACACCTACCTTTTCCCCAATATCATATTTCTCTCCACGAGCAATTTTTTCAAGAAATTCTATACCTCCGATTACCCCTTTAGAGTCTTCTCCTTCAATTCCAACAGAACTTGAAACCCATGCCCCTATTCCAATTACAACACTGTCAAACTCTTTTCTAAAGTTTTCAAAAGCTTCTTTCCCTTCAATCTTACATCCTGTTTTTATTTTAACTCCCATTTTTTCAATTAAGGCAATCTCTTTATCTAGTACATCATTAGGAAGCCTATACTCAGGAATTCCATATCTAAGCATACCACCTGCCTTTGGCATTCCCTCAAATATAGTTACTGTATGTCCCATTTCTCTTAAATAGTAAGCAGCAGAAAGACCCATAGGGCCTCCTCCAATAATTCCTACTGTCTTATTTGTTTCAGGATTTATCTTTGGAATATATGGGTTTTCAGAAAACAAATCAAGGTCTGCAGCAAATCTTTTTAGCCACATAATTGGTACTGGCTCATCTATATTTCCACTTCTACACTTGTCTTCGCATGGATGCGGACAGACTCTTCCTAATGCTGCGGGAAGTGGTAAATTATTCTTAATAACTTGTATTGCTTCATCGTATTGGCCATTTTTAATCAGGGTTACATACCCTTGACAATCAGTTTCTCCAGGACAATTGGTCATGCAAGGAGGTCTGCAGCTCCCTCTATGCTTTTTAAAGTGAAATGAAAGTATTTCCTTTACCTTCTCTTTAACTGGATTTGATTCTGTTGAAACTACCATTCCTTCTACTACGACTGTTTCACAAGATTTAACCAATTCCCCGCTTTCTACTATTTGACATAGACAAACTCCACAATTACCCTCTTTTTTAATTCTTTCATCAAAACAAAAATGTGGTATGTATATTTTGTTCCTATTTGCTGCTTGAAGGATTGTTTCCCCTTCATTTGCTAATATTTTTTGGTTATTAATTTTAATTTCAATCTTACGAATCATCCTACACCTACCATCCATTTTAATTTGCATTTTTTTATCCCAATATATTTACTATCAATTATAGACCTTGTCTAACTAAATACATCCCTTCCTTTTAGAATCACACTTTTTTATTCGATATTATTTTAACATAAAATAAAAAAAACTTCCTCTATTTCATAACTAAATGTAATATTTTTTTTGAATTAGAAAGAGAATTCACCTATTATGTCCTATTTTACATCCACGCTTTCCTCTTCATGTAAAATAAATACTATCCAACTAAAATTAATTCAAAAAACTAAAATCCCAAATTGCCGTCAGATGACATTCACGACCTATCATGTTGATAGGTGGGTGTCCCGTCAAAGGCTCTGACGTCCCTTCAAAGAGGGCTTGCCATTTGCACAAAGAGTTCTGACTCCCTTTAGTGTGATGTAGGTTGAATTGCCATTCTTAACGCACAATCTAGGATAATTCTTGTATTATTATATTACTCTTTTCTTAAGATATGTCAATATAATATAAGTATTTTTTTATTGCTTCCTGTATTTCATGATTAATTTTAGTTAGTTTTCTGCGATCTCGACTAAAATATTTCTATATTAAAAATTGCTTCAATCACATTACTCAGACAAATCAATTGTACAGTTATGATGAACTTTTTGTACATCATCATCATCTTCTAGTATACCAATCATTTTTTTTAAATTTTTAATGTCATGCTCTTCTGTTGGAGTCTGTTCCATAGACGGAACAAATTCAACATCCGCTTCAATAGGTTCATATCCTGCAGCCTTTATTGCTTCTAATACAGGATTAAAATCCTCTGGCGCTGTTGTTATTTCAAAACTGTCATCATATGTGGTCATATCTTCCATCCCACCTTCTAAAGCAACTTCCATTAACGCTTCTTCATCAATTTCATCAGTTTTTTCAATAAGGATTACGCCTTTTCTCAAAAACATATAAGATACACAACCTGGAGTCCCCAGGTTTCCACCATACTTGTCAAAAGCATGTTTTACTGAGGAAGTAGTTCTATTCTTGTTATCAGATAAAGTCTCTACAATAACTGCAACACCTGCCGCTCCATAACCTTCAAAGCTACTTGACTCAAAGTTTGCCCCATCAATCTCTCCAGCACCCTTCTTGATTGCCTTATTAATGTTATCATTTGGCATATTAATAGCTTTTGCTTTATCAACTGCATGCTTTAGTGCAGCATTATATTCCATATCACTTCCCGCTTTTGCGGCAACAATTATTGCCCTTGCATATTTAGTGAAAATTGCTGCTCTTTTTGAATCTTGTGCAGCTTTTCTTCCTGCAATAGTTCCATGTCTTCCCATTTTGTTCTACTCCTTCTTTACTTTTATAACTATTATTTACTTACCATTCAGTTTTCACATTTTAAACTGTTATCTCAACTAATACTAATTTGAAATGTATGTTTTTTCTCAAGACACATGTCCATTTTTTTGATATTAACCTAGACTTTTTAATATTCCCAAATAGGTTAACAGTTTTTTTACTATAACATAAACTATAATTTAGATTCCTGCTTTGCTTTTAGATTCTTATGACTTGTAGCCATCATCAATTTTATTCTATTAAGTTGATTTACTTCGCTAGCACCTGGATCATAATCAATTGCTACAATATTAGCTTTAGGGTTTCTTTTTCGTAGAGCCTTCATCATACCTTTCCCTGTGATGTGATTAGGTAAACAACCAAAAGGTTGCAAACAAGCTATATTTTCTACTCCATGGTCTATTAATTCAACCATTTCCCCTGTTAACAACCAACCCTCACCGCATTGATTTCCTAGGGAAACCAGTTCTTCAGCCTTACTTGCAATTTCTTCAATTCTCGTAGGCTCGTCAAACCTTTTACTCTCTCTAAGAGCCTTTCTCATGGGGCGTCTAAATAGTTCCACAGCCTTTATAGTCATTTGATTCACATCCATAGCAAACTTTGTCCCCGAAAGTTCTTGAAAGTTAAACTTCTTGTTATACATGCCATATAGGAAAAAGTCTGCTAAGTCTAATACTACTGCCTCTCCGCCTTCTCTCTCGATAATATCTACTATATCATTGTTTGCTATTGGGTGGTATTTAACTAGTATCTCCCCTACAACACCTACTTTAGGTTTTACTAAACCTTCTTTTAATGGTAAAGCGTCAAATTCTTCAACAATTTTTTTCATAATTAGTTTGTATTTTACCATACTTCCAGATTTAATGTTCTTGTTAACTAGCTTGGACCATTTCTTGTGAAGTTTATCAGCTGATCCTGGTTCTAATTCATAAGGCCTTGTCTTATACAGAACTCTCATAAACAAGTCCCCATATAGTATTCCCATTACTAATCTTTTAACTAATCCAGCTTTTAGCTTAAATCCTGGATTAGATTCTATAGTTCCTCCAGTTCCGAAAGAAACAACTGGAATATGTTCTAGATTCAAATCTTTTAGTGCTTTTCTTAGCATGGCAATATAGTTGCTTGCCCTACACCCTCCTCCAGTTTGAGACATAAAAATTGCCAGTTTATCTGTATCCACTTCTCCACTTTTTACATATGCTAAAATCTGGCCTAAAGTTACAATAGTCGGATAACAGGCATCGTTATTGATATATTTTAATCCTTCTTCAATTGCATTGCCAGTTACTTCTGGAAGCAACTTTGCATTTAGTCCATATCTATTCATAGCTGGCTCAATAACTGAAAAGTGTATTGGTGACATCTGAGGTACAAGTATAGTATAATCTTTACTCATTTTTTTAGTAAAAACAGTTCTTTTGAAAGGTTCCTTTTCTTGATTCCTCTTAATATTATATTTCTCTCTGGCTTCCATAGCTGATTTTAGAGATCTAATTCTAATCTTAGCTGCTCCCAGGTTATTACCCTCGTCAATTTTAAGTACGGTATATAGTTTATTTTTTGACTTTGTAATTTCTTCGACTTGATCTGTTGTTACAGCATCTATTCCGCAACCAAAAGAGTTTAGCTGTACAATTTCTGTATCATCAGTGGTGCAAACATATTCTGCAGCCTTATATAGTCTAGTATGATACATCCACTGATCCAGCACCCTTATAGGCCTCCTTAGAGGCTCTAGAGATGAAACTGCATCTTCAGTTAATACTACCATATCATGTGAGGTAATAACTTGACTAATTCCATGATTTACTTCTGGGTCTAAATGATAAGGTCTTCCAGCCAAAACTATTGATTTTAAGTTATGATCTTTGGCATATTTTATAGAGTAGTCTCCATATTTTTTGATATCGTCTTTAAATCTTTTGTCTGCCTTCCTAGCATGATGAACAGCAGTCTCAACTTCTGCAAGGCCTACCCCAAAAGGTTTCAAAAACTTATATAAAGCCTTAATTAATCTTGGCGTACTATCATATGGCAGAAAAGGATTAGTAAATCTAACTCCTGCTTCTTGGAAAACATCATCCATATTATGAGCTATTACTTCTGGGTAAGTTGCTACTACAGGACAATTAAAGTGATTATTTGCCTTTGTGTCTTCTTCAATCTCATGATTAATACAAGGATAAAAAATCCATTTCACATCATTTTCTACAAGCCATTTAATGTGTCCATGGACCAGTTTTGCAGGATAACAAGCAGTGTCAGAAGAAATTGTTTCCATTCCTTTTTCATACAGCTCTTTTGTAGACGGAGGTGAAAGAACAACCTTATATCCTAATTGGCTGAAGAACTTAAACCAGAAGGGATAATTCTCATACATATTTAGGACACGTGGTATACCTACAACACCTCTTTTTGAGGTTTCTTCAGATATTGGCTTATAATCAAATACACGCTTAGCTTTATAATCAAACATGTTAGGAATAGTATTTTTATCTTCCTTTTTTCCTGCTCCTCTTTCACATCTGTTTCCCGTAATAAATTTTTCATTATTTGAGAACTTTGTTATAGTTAAAAGGCATTTATTTTCACATTTTCGGCATCTTGTATGGCTATTTTCTGTTGCAAAGGTTTCTAAATCTTCCATGTCAAATATAGATGATTCTGTCCCCTTTACGTGATTTTCCTTAGCCATTAAAGCCGCACCAAAAGCACCCATTATTCCCGAGATATCCGGCCTAACAACTTTTTTACCTATTACATTTTCCATACATCTTAGAACAGCTTCATTTAAAAAGGTTCCTCCTTGAACTACAATTTTATCCCCGGCTTCTTCAGGATTTCTAAGTTTAATAACCTTATAAAGCGCATTCTTAATTACAGAATATGAAAGTCCAGCTGAAATATCTCCAATAGTTGCCCCTTCCTTTTGAGCTTGTTTAACTTTGGAGTTCATAAAAACTGTGCACCTAGTCCCTAGGTCTACTGGTGAATCTGCAAATAAGGCTTCTTTAGAAAATGCAATAGTATCCATATTCACTGACTTTGCATATGTTTCTAAGAAAGAACCACAACCTGAAGAGCAGGCTTCATTGAGCATAATGTTATACATTGCGCCATCCCTTATCCTCATGCATTTCATATCTTGTCCACCAATGTCAAGAATAAAATCTACCCCAGACAAAAACTCTTCTGCAGCTCTATAATGAGCCATTGTTTCAATTTCTCCATAGTCTACATCAAATGCAGTCTTAATAAGACCTTCTCCATACCCTGTTACAGTTGCTCCAGCTATTTTTGTTAATGGTGGTAGTAGTCCATAAAGCTCAGTAAGCATTTTCTTTACTGCTTCAATGGGTTTGCCTTCATTTCCTTGGTAAAAAGAGTATAGAAGGTTTTTGTTTTCATCAATAAGGGCTGCTTTTGTAGTAGTCGATCCTGCATCTATTCCTAGATAAACATCTCCCGTTGCATGTTTTATATTTCCTCTTTTTATCTTATTTTCATCATGTCTTTTCCTAAATTTTTCATACTCACTTGCATTTTTAAATAGTGGCTCTGCATATTTTGTTTCTCCTGTTCCAGAGCCCCCTTGATTTTCCATGCTTTGAATTAGATCCTCTAAATTTAACTCCCTTTGGCTTTCGGCCATTATTGCAGCTCCTATCGCCACAAAATATTTAGCATCTTCCGGAAAAATTATTTGATTTTCTTTTAAATCTAACGTTTTTATAAATCTTTCTCTAAGTTCTGAAAGAAATGAAAGTGGGCCTCCTAAAAAAGCTATGTTTCCAGTAATCTTTCTTCCACAGGCTAGTCCACTAATTGTTTGGTTTACAACTGCTTGAAAAATTGATGCAGCCAGATTCTCAATTGCCGCTCCTTCATTTATTAAAGGTTGAATATCTGTTTTAGCAAACACACCACATCTCGCTGCAATAGGATATATCATATCATGTTTTTTTGCTGCTTCATTTAGTCCCATAGCATCAGTGTTTAAAAGAACTGCCATTTGATCAATAAAAGCCCCAGTTCCCCCTGCGCAAGTACCATTCATCCGCTGTTCTATAGTTCCACCATAGAAAGTTATCTTTGCATCTTCTCCTCCAAGTTCAATAGCAACATCTGTTTCGCTAATTAACTCTTCTACTGCTTTTGAACAGGTTACAACTTCCTGTTCAAAATGAATGCCTAGAATCTTAGATAAAGCAAGCCCCCCTGAACCAGTTATTGTAAACTGTGCAGAAACATTACCTTTTTCTTTGTAGAAATCTTTTAAAATTTCAAGAAATTTTTCGTATACGTTAGACATATGCCTTTCGTATTTTTTATAAATTAATTTGTTTTCATTGTCAATCACAACTAGTTTAATTGTTGTAGATCCAACATCAATACCTACTCTCATTTTTTCCTCTTTTGTTTTCTTTTATTAACTGCATAAAACTATTGCTGCCTTATTGGTTTTATATTAATATTTTGGGTGAGCATAAGCCGGGTTCTGTATTTGACAATCATCTATCTAGGACTTATATTGCTATAAGCCTCATGCGATCCACCTAACCGGGAGGCAGCGAGTAACCGCCTTTCATCCCTATTCGATCTTGCTCCAGATGGGGTTTACACGGCCAGAATGTCTCCATCCTG
>CAYJHC010000060.1:0-12290 GCA_964370075.1 uncultured Oscillospiraceae bacterium
CCTCATTGATTGTTATTTTATACGTAATTGTTTCACTTTTTGTATCAGCACTAAGCACATTGTCTCCAACTTTTTCTACTGAAGTTACTATGCTCTTAAAATATGCTGATGGTGATGGTGATAAGTAAATTGCATATAACGCAGTAGTTCCACTTATTGAATAAGGAAATTCTATTATTGACTGTGGGTCTCCTGCTATTGTTCCCCATCCTACAAATACTTGTCCATTATTCCAACCTGCTGCTGCTGCAGAAGTAATCGCCTCAATCTCTGCCGCCTCTATTTCTCCATCCGTATCTTGATAGGTCTCTGCAGCTCCACCGTAGTAATTAAAGGCCACAGAACCAACACCATTATTGTTTGCCCCGCCTCCTGAATTAACAGGCTCTGCAGTAGCAGATACTTGTGCAAGGTTACCTACTAATAAAAGCGCTACTAGCAATAATGATATCACTTTTTTAGGCATTTTATGTTTTGTAATATTAGCTTCTTTTTTTTCTTTAACTTTCTTTGTAAACATTATAGTCTTTTCTCCTTTTGATCGTTAAATTTTCATCTGACATAATCATTATACCCATATTATGAATAAATAATATGCACTTTTAGTGCATTCTTGATATTTTTTAAGAAGCACAACCAGTTTTCACAATTTTTCATACTATTTTAGGTTATTGGTATTGTTTTCAACATATTATCCATATTATAGTTTTACCATTTGTCATATGGCGCCTACCCACGTGCCACAGTTTCGCTCTTACAAGCCACCTTTGTTTCTCTATGCTTACTCTAGCTACATATCTTTCTTAAACCAAAAATTTCCAAAGCAATTAAGTTATTTACGCTTCTGCTTTGGAAATTTTATTTTCTATCTAAAAGTTAATTTTCTATTCTTCCTCATTTATTTTTTCTTTTGAATATTGAAAACCTTACCTAGTACTATTGCAATTGGTGCTGCTGCTACTGTGAATAAGGCTCCCATCTTAGCTGCGCCTTGTAGATCTAAGTCAACAAATGCTGCCGAGCAAACAAATAGGGCAACTGTAAGTCCCATTCCGGCTACTACTCCTGCTACCACTACATCCTTTGGTGTCATACCATCTGGTAATGGGAATTTAAATACCTTTGTAGCAATTAGTGAGAAGAAGCTTATTCCCAAAGTCTTTCCTAAGATTAGCGAAATTAAAATTATCCAAGTCAGGTTTGACATTTGTGAAAATGCCACCCCTGCATTTGCAAAACCAAAGAAGAATAATCCATAGTCTACAACAGGGCTAACTCTATGCTCAAAATTATGTAATGTCGAATGTGATTCTGCGTCAGCTAGTCCATGATTATCTTCATGATCTTCAGAATGTCCTCCGTTTGGCATAAACGGAACTATGAATATTAACGATAAGGATGGGTGAAGGCCTGCATTATACATACCGAACCAAGCAAGTCCCCCTCCTACTAGAACGTATAAAATAGCAGAATTAATTTTTAACTTACGAAGTACAAATGCTGCTGCCATTCCTATAACCACAAAGCCTAAGTATTGAAGCTCTGGTGGATGAGTTGGATCCGGATAGAAAATCGCAATAATTGCTAAGCCAATTGCATCGTCTACTACTGCTAATAATAGCAAGAAACTTACAGCTGGATGGTTTTTTCCAAATACTATTTTTGCTACTAACCAAGCTAATGCTATATCTGTAGCTGTAGTAATTCCCCAACCATTTGCAAAATCCGGTTGTCCCATTATTGCATTTAATGCAAAGAAGCAGGCTACTGGACCTAATACTCCCCCTGCTGTAGCAAATAATGGTGTTGCTGCTTTTTTTAGTGGATTTAAAGGTCCCCCTTTTGAAACTGCATTTACAATTTCGCATCCTGCAATACCAAAAAAGAATACCATAAAGATATCTTTAACTAGCCACTGCAAGCTAATTTTCTCCCCCACAATTGGTGTATTTACGATTTTATCATATAAGTCTGGAGCTACATTAGCAAAAATAATAGCTACGATTACACCTATGATAAGTGGTAAAGAATACTCTCTGATTTTATTCATTTCTATATCTCCTTATAAAATACAACGTTCTTCACATTATATAATATTGTTTGTATAATGTATACTATTTTTTTTAAAAAAAATTATATTTGCGGTGATAATTCTTTAAAAAATTGCCGAAAATTAGAATTCTTTTTTTTGTTTTACTATTTTTTTACATTTTTGGCCTATAAATAACCCGCTTCTGGCCCTGCCACCTCATATGAGGATAACAGGAATAGTTTTTAATAATAGGACTCCAATACTCATTTATGATATTTTTCTCCTCTTATTATTTTATAACTTCTGTATATCTGCTCTAATAGAAAAACTCTTATCATTTGATGAGGAAATGTCATCTTAGAAAAAGAAAGAGCCATATCACTTCTCTTTAATACTTTTTCTCCCAAGCCACAGGAACCGCCAATTACAAACGTCACACTGCTTTTACCATCTATCGCCAAAGCTTCCATTTTTTCAGCAAGTTTTTCTGATGAAAATTCATTTCCTTTAATTTCAAGAGTGATAACATATTCTCCCTCTTTTATCTTAGAAAGAATTGCCTCTGCTTCTTCTTCCTTCCGATCTCTAGGATCTTCCTTTGCCTCAATTATGGTTAGGTTGCAGTAGCCGCCTAGCCTTTTTTTATATTCAGCCTCTGCGTCCTTCCAGTATTTCTCTTTTAACTTTCCTACGACTAGTATTTTTATATTCATTTTTATCTTCCTTTGAATTTTTCCTACCTATTATATATGTATTTATTTCATTCATTTATAAAAACTATTTTTTGCCCCATCTACTTTCTTATAATCCTTTGAAATCTTCACCGCTGACAAGATATTTCCAAATGAAACAAATTCAATATAAACAATATTCAAGATAAGCAATATTAATACAAAAAATTAAACTTAATTTATAATTAACAAAACTAAATTTCGCGAGAAATTTTAATATAGTATGCTAGGAGCATTTCTTTCTAAGACCTCTAAATTTATTTTTTCACCTACTGTTAATCCTGCTTCTTCAATAAAGTTACAGATAGTTAACCTTGCATGATGTGGAGTATTGTTTTCTCTACTTAAATGTGCAAGTAAAATAGTTCTTTCTTTTCGATTATATTTAAGTATCTTTGAAACACATTCTCCACAAGCAGTATTGCTTAAATGTCCTTCGTCGCTTAATATTCTTCTTTTTAAAAAATATGGGTAATTGCCAACTTCTAAAATTTCAATTTCATGATTAGCTTCTATTACCAATACATCTGCGTCTTTTATGTTATCAAATATCTCGTCATCAATACAGCCTGTATCTGTTACTATACTGATTTGCTTTTCACCGTTAAAAAAAGAATATCCCACCGTTTCTTCCATGTCATGAGAAACAGGGAAGGCCTTAATTTCGATATCATTAATCTTAAAATGCTGATTTTTATCAATAATCACAGTTCTTTTTTCATCTTTAAAGTCGTCTAAGCTAACCCAGGTTCCGGCTGTAGAATATATAGTTGCTTCAGGGATTCTTTTAGATATTATACGAAGCCCTTTTGTATGATCCGAGTGTCCATGAGTTAAAAGTACCCCACTAATATCCTCTTTCTCTCTACCAACGCTTTGTATTCCTTCAATAATTTTCTTCCCGCTTACCCCTACATCTACTAGGATTGTTGCGTTTTCGCTTTTTATTATATAACAGTTACCACTGCTTCCACTTGCCACAGAACAGATTTCCATACTAGTTGATGATTTCAATTAAATCTCCTGCCTTTACTTTACCCCCACTTAACACTTTAACAAATATCCCTTCTCTAGGCATAACACAGTCTCCAGCTGCTTCTCTGATTGCACATCCATGATGGCATTCCTTCCCTATTTGAGTAACTTGACAAAGAACTTCTCCTATTTTCAAATCTGTTCCTACTGGAATAGTAAACAACTCTACACCTTCTGTTAGTATATTTTCTGCAAAATCCCCTTCTTTTAATAAGAAATCAATATTTTTTTGAACTTTGTCAACACTTTCTGTTGCAAGCAAGCTGACTTGCCTGTGCCAATCTCCAGCGTGAGCATCCCCTTCAATTCCATGATTTTCAATAAATACTGCTTCTTCAATCGGCTTCTTTTGCTCACCTTTTTTTTCACTTATACATATCGCTAATACTTTTCCCATTTGTTCTCTCCTCGTATACTATTACTTCATTTACATTTCTAGTGTAATTTTTAACATTACTCTTATCCACTATATCTTTACACATACAAGCAACTGGCTTTTACTTTGCTTTATTTATCATTGGAACACCACACTCAGCATCATTTTTACGCAGGATGTCTATCCCATGTTTAATAGGATCAATTACAGCTTCTAAACATTCTTTTGAAGCTTTTTCACTTCCTGGCAAGGTAATAATTAACGAGCCCTTCCTAAGACCTGCATTGGCTCTAGACAACATTCCTCTATTGGTGATTTTCATACTAGCAGCTCTCATAGCTTCTCCAATTCCTGGAGCCTCTCTTTCATAAACTGCTTTAGCTGCTTCTGGAGTTATATCTCTAGGAGAAAACCCTGTTCCACCAGTTGTAATTACTAGTGGTATGTCCTCTTCATCAACAGCCTTTTTTAATTCCTTTTGAATCATTTCACTTTCGTCTGGCACTATCGTCCTGTAGTCTACTATGAACCCAGCCTCTTTAAGTTGTTTTTCTAGAGACTTCCCGCTAAGATCCTCTCTTTCCCCTGCAAACCCTTTGTCACTTACGGTAATGACTACTGCCTTATAATTTATACTCATAATCTCCGCTCTTTCCCCCACTTTTTTTCTCTAAGTGAATATCATCAATTATTATATCCTTCTGTACAGCTTTACACATATCATAAATTGTTAGCGCCGCCACCGAAACAGCTGTTAACGCTTCCATTTCTATACCTGTTGGTCCTGTACATTTAACAATTGCTTCTATTTCAATTGCTAGCTCTTTTTCTATCATTTGAAAGTTAATGTCTACCCCACTAATAAAAATAGGGTGGCACATTGGAATCACCTCCGAAGTTTTCTTTGCACCCATTATTCCGGCTATTTGCGCAGTGGCTAAAACATCACCCTTTTTCATTCCTCCATCTTTGATTTTTTGGAAAGTTTCTTGGTTTAGAATTACTCTGCCCTTTGCAATCGCAACTCTTTGAGTATCTTTTTTTTCAGTTACATCAACCATTGTAGCCCTACCTGCCTGGTTAAAATGTGTGAATTCTCCCATACTATCTTTGTCTCCTTATTCTATAATTTAATTTTCTTTGCTGCAGGGCCAAACCCTTGTTTTCCAACTTATTTTTATTTCTTACCCTTAACTTAATTACCATGTTATAAGTTTTACTTTTTCTAACTCTAGTAATTATCCACCAATCTGGTTCATATTTCTTCCCGCTTGGCTCAATTGACCGTGTCCAAGTTCTTCTCTTCTTTCTGGTTTTTCAAATATTGCTGTTTTTAAGACTTCAGTCATTTCTTCGAAGTTAAGTCCTTTTATATTATATTCTTTCTCTAAATGCAAACATGGTTTTATCTTACCATCAGAAGTAATTCTAATTTTATTGCAAGATTCACAAAAGTCACAACTTATGGGCTTTATTAATCCAACCCTTCCCTCTCCATCAGGCAATTTATATAACTCTGCAACCCCAGAAACCTCTTCTTCCCCTTCCAATTCAGGAACTTTTTTTAGGACTTCTTCACATGGCATATACTCGCCAAAGTCAAATTTTAAATCTCTTCCTATTGGCATCATTTCAATAAACCTTACTTCTATATCTTCGTTTCTAGTCAGTTCTACAAAATCTTCTATTTCATCATCATTAAAGCCTTTTATCAAAACTACGTTTATTTTTACCTTATCAAACTTAGCCTCTTTTAGAGCATTGTAGCCTTTCATAAATTCTTCAAAACAACCAGTCCTAGTAATTTTTTTATATTTATCTGCTTTTAGTGTATCTAAGCTTAAGTTTATTCTAGTAACACCAGCATCTTTTAGCGGTTGAGCCATATTCTCTAACATTATTCCATTAGTAGTCAGGCACAATTCTTCTATCCCATTTATACTACTAATATCTTTGCATAGCTGCACTATGCCCCTTTTTACTAGAGGTTCTCCTCCTGTAATCCTTATCTTTTCAATTCCTAAGCTAGCTGCTGCCTTTGCAATGGATACCATATCTTCATTTCTTAACATTGATTCATGGCTTTTCTTAGGAATTCCCTCTTCAGGCATGCAGTATTGACATCGTAAATTGCATAATTCTGTAACAGAAATTCTCAAATATTTAATGTCCCTATTAAAACTGTCTTTCATTCTACCCTCTTAACACTTTTTTATTAATTCGTTTATTGTTCCATCATAAATACAGACCTTACAAAATATCTCCCACAGAGATTTGACCTGATTTTGTCACCTTTGCAAAGACACCTAGTCCACTTATTGGACAGCTAGCGCTCCTTAACGGACAATCAAAAATTTTGCACTCCTTGGCCTCTGTAATTTCAATTTCTGCTTCTCCCAAGCTTAATCTATCGCCTATATCCAAACAACTTAACTCAACACCTTCAAGCAAAATATTGTATTTGTATCGTTTTAAGCAAATCCCTTGGTGCCTAGCTTCTTGGATTTTTCCTAGTACTTCACTGCTCATTATGGTAACTTGACGAGCTTGATTTCCACAAAAAGCATCTCCCTTAATTCCTTCATTTTCAATTAAAGAGAGATGTTCCATGCTTAATTGTCTTGCTTTTTTTTCTGGAAAAATATAGAGTTCTTTAATCCTCATTTTGCCCCTTGTCAGCTACGTATTTGTAAAACCCGCAACTTCCTCTTGTTAGTTTTAAATATTTATTCAAATTGTTGTAATATTATGTTAGCTCAATTACTCTCTAACATAGATTACATTCCTAAACCAAATGTTTTCTTTGCCCTAGCCATAACTCTTTCGGCAATTACATTTGCTCTTTTTGCCCCCTCTTCTAAGGCTTGATCTAATTCCTTAGAATTTCTGATTTCTTCATACTTTTCTCTAATAGGAGCCAATGCGCTTATTGTAATTTCAACCAAGTCTTTCTTAAAGTCTCCATATCCTTTCCCTTCGTACTCGGCTACAATTTCATCAATTTCCTTACCTGAAAATGCACTATATATGTTAAGCAAGTTTGAAATTCCAGGCTTATTTTCAATATCATATTTAATCACACCTTCAGAGTCTGTAGTAGCTCTCATTATAGATTTTTTGATTTTACTATCGCTGTCTAGCAAAGAAATTCTACTGTGTTCATTTTCTGCGCTCTTACTCATTTTTTTCGTAGGATCATCTAAAGCCATCACTCTTGCTCCAGCCTTTAAAAATCTTCCATCAGGAACTACAAATGTTTTCTTATAATTATTGTTAATCCTAGTTGCCACATCTCTACATAACTCAATATGCTGTTTTTGGTCGTTTCCAACTGGAACGATATCTGTATCATAAAGAAGTATATCTGCCGCCATTAATAGGGGATACGTAAATAACCCTGTACCTGCAGACTCATTCCCCCGACTTTTGTCTTTAAACTGTGTCATTCGAGAAAGTTCTCCAGTGTAAGAGTTACATGTTAACAGCCAAGAAAGTTCTGCGTGTCCTGGCACATCTGATTGCACAAAGACAATAGATTTCTTAGGGTCTATCCCTATTGCTAAGTATAACGCAGCTACATTTTTAATATTTTCCCTAAGTTCTTTTGGATTTTGAGGTACAGTAATTGAGTGAAGGTCAACTATACAGTAAATACAATCATTATCTTCTTGAAGTTCTACAAACTGCCTCAAAGCACCTAAGTAATTTCCTATATGAATATTTCCTGTAGGCTGCACCCCTGAAAAAACTCTTTTCTTTTTACCTTCCATATTGCTCCTTTTCCGGTATCCCTCTTGGGCCTAGCTAAAATATATTGACCAAATTATAGGCATTCTCATACATCTAGCATATTTCAATTCTAATTAACAACTTATTTTTTTCGCACTCTTTATATTTCTGCTTTTTTCTTTACAATTTACCCAATTCTAAGTTCTTTTTCAAACTCTTTCCTAATATTCTTCTCTGCTCTTGAAACTGTCATCTGAGATATGGCTAAATCTTCAGCTATTTCTGCCTGTGTCTTTCCTTCCACAAATCTTTTTCTAAAAATATATTTGTTCGTAGCACTTAGTCTCGAAATAACCATACTGATAACCTCATTATTTTCTAGAGCTTCAAAACCGCCATCTTCACTCGAAAGATGCTTTTCATACACTAGTCCTGAGCCCTCTTCCCCATCATCATCAAAGGTCTGATTTATTGAATAAGTAGAGTAGGCAAAGCCGGCTTCCATAGCCATAAGGACTTCCTTCTCACTGAGCCCTAATTCTTGGCTCATCTCTTTTGGAGTTGGTGTTCTTCCAAGTTTAAGCGTTAAGCTTTCCTTAGTTTTTGGAATACTTCCAGCAATTTCCTTAAGACGCCTAGGAACCTTTATTGCCCAGCCCTTATCTCTAAAGTACTTTTTTATTTCTCCCAGAATAGTTGGCGTAGCAAAGCTTGCAAAGGTATAACCTTTAGATGGGTCAAAACGATCTACAGCCTTCACTAAGGCAAGGGATCCTACCTGGTACAGGTCATCATACTCAATGCCCTTACCTAAATATTTGCGCACCAAAATATCAACCATATACAAGTACTTTTCAACAAGCATATTCCTCATGGCTTCATCTTTTGTATCTTGAAATTTTTCAAATAAAATTCTTTCTTCTTCTCTTTTACTTTCAATTTGGCTCATAACTTAAAGTCCCTTGCTCATATTGATTCCTCTACAACTACCCTTTGAGATTTCAACTTGGTCCATTAAAGTTTTTATAACATGGAAGCCAAGATCACCCTCATTAGGACAATCTACACAACACTTTACTCCTGCTTTATCAATATTTCCTTTTCCTGAGTCCACCAACTTAATGGTTAATACATTTTCCACGAAAAAGCATTCTATACTATATTCTGCACACCAGTTCTCATGTCCATGGCAAGTAAGAAGCTTACAAGCTTCTTCTATTGCCATTTCGATTTCTTCAATTTGATCCATGTCAAAGCCCAACTTAGCTGCTAAAGTAGCAACACTCATTTTCGCCACTTCAATATAGTCTGGTGAACCGTTTATACTTAGCTTTAAAATACCGTCCATATGTTTCCTCTCCCTACTTTAGGTTTTGCAACCTTCTTTAGCCATCTTAACCTTTTTTGCTTAATTGAGTTATTACTAACATTGTTTACTGTTACGAATGCTAAAGTTTTTTGATGTTCTATACATCCAATTCCATTTGCTCCGCTTTATCCTCTGAAGACTCTTTTTCTCCTTCTTTTCCAGCAGTTTCTCCACCACCATTTTTATCATCAGTAAGAATCTTTTCTGCGTCCTCTTCTCTAAACGCTTTGGCCAGTGAAATTATTTCAGCTTCTTCTGAAACCTTCATTATTTTAACGCCCTGAGTCGCTCTTCCCTGTTTAGAAACATCTGACGCCTTAATTCTAATAATTACTCCGTCTGAGTTTATTAGCAGAATCTCGTCATCATCTCTAACGACCATAGCTCCTATTAGCTCCCCTGTTTTCTTGAATTTCTTCTTATCATAAGTAAGAAGTCCTTTTCCACCTCTAACCTGAACCTTATATTCCTTCGCCGAAGTTCTCTTACCATATCCATTCTTTGTTACAACTAATAACTCTTCTTCCGGTTGAGCAAGTTCCATAGCCACAACTTCGTCATCACCTTCTAGCTTAATTCCTCTTACCCCAGAGGCTATTCTACCCATAGGCCTTACATCTTTTTCAGAGAATGAGATACACTTTCCGTGCTTAGTAACAATAATAACTATGTCATTTCCACTAGTCTGCTTTATTCCAATTAGTTCGTCATTTTCTTTTAAGTTAATTGCAAGTAGGCCTGTTTTTCTATTTGTATCGAAACTTGATAACGGAGTCTTCTTAATTGTTCCGTTCTTCGTTACCGCAATCAGATATTGATCCTCTGAAAACTCTTTAATTGGCATAGTAGCTGTAATTCTTTCTCTTTGCAAAAGATTTAAGAAGTTTACTGCTGGTGTACCCTTTGCTGTTCTAGTAGCCTCAGGGATTTCGTAAGCTTTCATCTTGTGAGCCTTACCTAAACTTGTAAAGAATAGTATATTATCATGAGTTGAAGTCATTATCAGACTGTTAACAAAATCGTTTTCCCTTGTCGTAAGTCCCGTGATTCCTCTTCCTCCTCTTTTTTGAGCCTTATAGGTATCTGCTGGGATTCTCTTAATATATCCAAGGTGGGTCAATGTTATCGCAACCTTTCCCTCTTCGATTAGATCTTCTTCATCAAATTCACTTTCATCAGACTCAATCTTAGTTCTTCTTTTGTCGCCAAACTTATCTCTAATCTCAATAAGTTCATCCTTAATTACTCCCATTAACATATCTTCATTTGCAAGAAGCTCCTTAAAGTAAGCAATTTTTCTTTGAAGTTCCGCATATTCTTCTTCAATCTTTTCTCTTTCTAAACCTTGAAGCCTAGCTAATCTCATATCTAAAATAGCCTGAGCCTGGATCTCAGAAAGTCCGAATTTTTCCATCAAATTAGGCTTAGCATTGTTATAGCTTGCCCTAATTGTTTTAATTACTTCATCTATATTATCTAAGGCAATTCTTAAACCTTCTAATATATGGGCTCTTGCTTCGCATTTTTTTAGATCAAACTGAGTCCTTCTTGTTACAACCTCTTTTTGGTGCTTTAAGTACTCTGTAAGTATTTCATGCAAATTAAGAACTTTTGGTTGCCCATCAACAAGAGCCAGCATGATCATGCTATAACTGTCTTGCATCTGAGTATGTTTGAATATTCTGTTAAGAACAATTTGAGGGTTTGCCTCTCTTTTAAGTTCTATAACAATTCTCATTCCATCTCTGTTAGATTCATCTCTAATAGCTGAAATTCCTTCAATTTTCTTTTCTTTAGTAAGTTCTGCAATCTTCTCAATTACCCTTGACTTATTTACCTGATAAGGAATTTCTGTAATTATAATCTGGAATCTATTGCTTTTAATCTCTTCGATTTCAGCTTTAGCTCTCACCATTACCTTTCCTTGACCAGTTCTATAGGCCTGCTTCATACCTGCCTTTCCTTTGATTATTCCACCTGTAGGAAAATCAGGACCTTTTACATGTTTAATTAAGTCTTCAACTGTAGCTTCCTTATTATCAATAAGTTCTATAGTTGCATTTATTACTTCTTTTAAGTTATGTGGCGGAATTGATGTTGCCATACCTACTGCAATACCATTTGATCCATTTACAAGCAGGTTAGGGAATCTTGCAGGAAGAACTTCTGGCTCCATTTCTTCTTCGTCGAAGTTAGGTATAAAGTCTACTGTATCTTTATCTATTTCTCTAAGAAGCTCTAATGAAAAAGGAGTCATTTTAGCTTCTGTATATCTCATTGCAGCGGCTCCATCGCCATCAATAGATCCAAAGTTCCCATGCCCGTCAATAAGCATATATCTAGTTGCAAAGTCTTGTGCCATTCTTACCATAGCATCATAAATCGCACTGTCTCCATGAGGGTGGTATTTACCCATTACTTCCCCTACAATACGGGCTGATTTTTTGTGTGGTTTATCTGGAGTTATCCCCAGCTCACTTAATCCATATAGAATTCTTCTATGAACTGGCTTCAATCCATCTCTTACATCTGGAAGTGCTCTTCCTACGATTACACTCATAGCATAATCAATATAGGATTTTTTCATCTCCGTATGTATCTCATGTTGTATCATCCTTTGGTCTTCTAACAAATTAATTTGTGACATTTTTTACCTCATATTTCCTATACGTCTAATCTGTGAACATGCTTTGCATTATCTTCAATAAATTTCTTTCTTGGTGGAACCTTGTCTCCCATTAAAGTTGTAAATATTGAGTCTGCTGCCGCCGTGTCTTCTAGGGTTATTTGCACTAATGCTCTTTTTTGGAAATCCATTGTAGTCTCCCAAAGCTCGTTGTAATTCATTTCTCCAAGACCCTTATATCTTTTTATGTCTGCCTTACCTGGGTCATCAGCTATTTCTACCATCAGCTTTTCTTGCTCTCTGTCACTGTAAGTATAATAAGTCTTTTTGCCTTTCTTTGTTGCAAACAAAGGAGGCTGAGCTGCATATACATATCCACCCTCAATAAGTGG
>CAYJHC010000061.1:0-12286 GCA_964370075.1 uncultured Oscillospiraceae bacterium
AAATAAAACGTGCCAAACATTATCGTCTGGCACATTTAGTTTGCTTTATATTTAAAGAATTAAAGTTTTTCAATCCATCCATTAAGTGTTTAACTTCAAGAAAATCTCTTACAACTAGCTCCACAAAGCAAGTTTTCCTGCATTGTTAGTCATCGATACGCTCAAAAACTAAATTACAAACTGTTCGATCTCCCCCACCAAAACCTGCAGAGTTCGCTGTTGATTGAGCAAAAGTGTGAAGCCTATAGCCTTCACTATATTGTTCGTTGCACACTTCTTCTATCTCAACAAAATTCTTTGATCCTTTACCTGTGAATTTTTCTCTTAAAACTATTTGCATTACACGGTATTTTCCCCCACCAGAATTCTTTTTTCCACCTTCATCATTAAAACCATCAAAAATTCCCATAACACATTCTCCTTTCACAAAATCACTTTAATTTAATCAATTCAACTTCTTTCATGATAACATATTTTTACAGTAATGTCTTATTATCTCATTCAAAGATACCTTGCTCAGTATATTTTTATTTAGCAATTTCTCCCATTAGAGAGAATGTATTTGCATCTGTTATTTTAACATCCACAACTTTCCCTATGTAGTCCTGCAAGCTTCCCTCTCTTATTTTGAAATTAGCAGTTTTAAATTGGCTAGTTCTACCTGTCAGGATTGACTTATTAGTCTTACTTTCTCCTTCTACGAGAATTTTTTCAACCACTCCAATTCTAGCCTTATTCTTTTTATCTGATATTTTATTTATCTCTTCAACAAGCCTATTGAACCTATCGTGCTTAACCTCTTCAGGAATTTGATCCGGATAGTTTTCAGCAGGGGTTCCCTTTCTCTGAGAATATATAAAAGTAAAGGCAGAGTCAAACTCTACACTTCTTACCATATCTAAGGTTTCTTCAAAGTCTTCTTCGCTTTCTCCTGGAAAGCCTACAATAATATCCGTAGTCAAAGCTAAATCACTTCTTTTTTCCCTAATTCTTTCTATTAACTTTAGATAGTCTTCCTTAGAGTATTTTCTGTTCATCTTCTCTAATATCCTGCTACTTCCCGATTGGACAGGAAGGTGTATTGAATCGCAAAGTATTTTTGACCTTCCATAAACCTCTATTAATTCGTCAGAAAGATCCTTTGGATGCGATGTCATAAACCTTAATCTTTCTAGATTGGTCTCTGTCTCAATAGCCTCTATCAGCTGCGGAAAAGTAATTTTCTCAGGCTGTCCTAAATTCCCCTTTTCTCCAGAAGCGCCTACATCTTCCCCTTCTCCAATATAAGAGTTAACGTTTTGCCCTAAGAGAGTAACTTCCTTACAACCTCCTGCAACCAACTCATTAATCTCTTTGATTATCTCTTCTTTCGACCTGCTTTTTTCCCTGCCTCTAGTGTATGGAACTATGCAGTATGTGCAAAAATTATTACACCCATACATTATTGTCACAAAAGCCTTATGATCATACATCCTCTTTACAGGAAGATTTTCAACAATGGAATCTGCATCATCCAATATTTCTACAATTCCACCTTTTGCATTAATAGCCCTTCTTTTTTTCTCCGAGAGGGTTCTTTCTAACAATGTTGGAAAACTATGTATATTATGGGTTCCAAAAACAATATCTACCCAGGGATAGCTTTCTTTCACAGTATCAACTATATGTTGCTGCTTAATCATACAACCGCAAACACAAATAATATAATCCTCATCTTCTTTTAATCGTTTTTCCTTGGTCTTCTTAAATTGGCCTAAAGTTCCGTAAAACCTTTGATCTGCGTTATCTCTAACACTGCATGTGTTAATAATAACCACATCAGCCTCTTCCTTTGTCTCTACTTCTAGGTAGCCCTGCTGGGATAACATTCCCGCAATAGTTTCTGAATCCCTTTCGTTCATCTGGCAACCAAATGTTTGTATATAGAAGCCTTTATTCATCTAGCGTCCTTATTCCTCTCTCTTTTCTCTTCCCATCAAAACCCCAACTGCCTCTTCAGCTGTAAGTTGGTCATTAATTATTCTATATATTCCTTCGATAATCGGCATCTCAACGCCAACCTTTTGTGCAAGGCCATAAATGGCTTCAGTAGAAAACATACCTTCAACTACCATTTGTATTTTTGCTGTAGCTTCTTCAGGTTTAAGCCCTTCCCCGATTAATATTCCACATCTTCTATTTCTAGAATGCATGCTTGTGCAGGTTACAATTAAATCTCCTACACCAGTTAGTCCAGCAAAGGTATTGGGATCAGCACCTACTGCTTCTCCTAACCTTTTCATTTCTGCAATACCTCTAGTCATTAACGCAGCTTTGGCATTATCTCCAAACCCCATACCATCAGAGATTCCTGCTCCCAAAGCTATGGAGTTCTTAATTGCTCCGCCTAGCTCGGCTCCTACTACGTCACTTCCCGTATATACTCTAAATCTATCCGTAATAAATAGATCTTGAATTTCTTCTGCAAGCTTTAGGTCCTTTGAAGCTGAAACTACAGTTGTAGGAAGTTTCCTCCCTACCTCTTCTGCATGAGAAGGTCCTGAAAGAACTACATACTTTACACCTGGCTTAATTTCTTCTGCAATCTCAGAAAGTCTCATATAGGTTTTCTGCTCTATCCCTTTTGCTACATTAACAACAATAGCATCCTCTTTCAAGAAAGGAAGTGCATTTCTAAAAGCTCCTCTAAATACTTGTGTAGGAGCTGCAAAAAGAGCCACATCCACATCTTTAAGAGTTTCTTCAACCTCTATCATAGGTGTGATATTCTCATTAAAAGGAATACCTTTAAGGTATTTAATATTTTCTCTTTCACTAATAAGACTGTTCACATGCTCCTTATCAATATCCCAAAGATTTACTTTATGTCCTTTTTCACTTAGTGTAATTGCAAGGGCAGTTCCCCAACTCCCAGCTCCTATCACTCCAATTTTTTTCATAATCACTGATTCATGCGTAAAGCTATCACGCACTCTCCTTTCTATCACAATATACTTACAATCATACTTACGAGATTCTTAATTCATCTACCCAAAGTATTTGTACGCTTATTAAAACAGACTATCTTTAGTTATACCCTGTCTGAGATTACTTTTTATTATATTTACTTTTTTTGTCTTTATCAAACAACTTTGGTTCTTCTCCCTTGATTAATCTAACTACATTTCCTCTATGCTTAAATATTAAGATTACTGCAAGGATACATCCTTGAATCACAAATGTAGGTTGTAAGAAATATGCTAATACTGGGAAAGTCAAAGCTCCTAAGATTGAGCCTACAGACATTCTTCTACTAAGAATTACTCCAAGAACAACTATTCCAAGGGCGGATAGTCCCAATACAGGATTCAATCCCATTAAAGCCCCAAAGGCTGTCGCAACACCCTTTCCACCTTTGAACCCGAAGAAAATAGGCCATACATGCCCCATAAATACCGCTACCACGCAAAGCTCTGCAATAAACTCTCCTCCAATATACCCAGCTACCAAAACAGCCGAAGTGCCTTTAAGGATATCCACAATTAAGGTTATAACAGCCGCTTTCTTTCCTAGCACTCTTAATGCATTTGTAGTTCCTGCATTACCGCTTCCCTTTGTTCTGATATCTAAATTTTTTCGTTTCGCCAGTAGTATAGATGGGGATATATTTCCTATCAAATAGGAACCTAACACTAGCAGTACCATTTGTAAAGTTATTGTCATCTTATTTTCTCCTAGATTTTCATTATCGCCTTAAAAGCCTGTTAATTGTCCTCAAGTTATTTATTCAGCTATATTCAAGCTATTATTTTAGCTCCTTTTGCGAATCTCTTTTGCAAAGATCTCGCTTGATTGTATGTTCAATCTGAATTACTGATCTTTTTCTCTCTTTTCTCTAAACACAAACTTTATCGAAGTGCCCTCAAAGCCATAAGCTTCTCTAATTTTGTTTTCCAAGTATCTTGAATACGAGAAATGCAATAGTTCTCTTGAATTAATCTTAAAAGAGAATAATGGCGGCTTAACTCCAACTTGTGATACATAGTATAGTTTCAATCTTTTTCCTTTATCCGAAGGAGGTTGCTTCATCATTACTGCATCAGCAAGAAGGCTGTTAAGTTGACCTGTAGGAACCCTTAAAGCTCTTTTTTCTGCGACATACTTAGACATTTCTATTACTTGGTTTACTCTTTGCCCATCTTTTACTGAAATAAATATGGATGGGGCATAAGCCATAAATGGAAACTCTACTTTAATCCTGTCCTTGAAGACCTTCATAGTATTGGTTTCTTTCTCTACAAGGTCCCATTTATTTATTACTACCACTATGCCTTTTCCTGCTTCATGAGCAATGCCTGCAATCTTTTTGTCCTGCTCACTGATTCCCTCTTCTCCACTTATCATTAGCAGGCAAACATCGCATCTCTCTATGGCCGCAACAGCTCTAACTATGCTATACTTTTCTATAGTTTCATTTATCTTATTCTTTCTCCTAATTCCAGCAGTGTCTATCAAAGTAAACTTTTCACCACCACTTTCAAAAGGAGTGTCTATAGAGTCTCTTGTAGTTCCTGCAATATCAGATACTATCACCCTATTTTCTCCAAGAAGTTTATTTATTAAAGAAGATTTCCCTACATTTGGTTTTCCTATAACAGCAATCTTAGTTACATCTTCATCCTCTTCTTCAATTTTATCTTCGAAGCTTTCTACAACTAAATCTAGCAAATCCCCAAGGCCTAGCATGTTTGCAGCTGAAATCGGAACTGGGTCACCAAGGCCTAACTCATAAAAGTCATATATCACATCATTAAAGGCATGGGTATCTACCTTGTTTACCACAAGTATTACTTTCTTTCCTGTATGCATTAGCATTGTAGCTACATCTCTGTCTGATGTTGTAAGTCCATCCTTTCCATCTACTATGAAAAGAATCACATCTGCCATATCCATAGCAATCTGAGCCTGCTCCCGCATTTGAGCCGGAATAATTTCTTCCGAATCAGGTTCGATACCGCCAGTATCAATTAATGCAAAGTGAATACTGTTCCATTCTGCCTCTGCATATATTCTATCTCTCGTCACTCCTGGCGTATCTTCAACGATTGATATTCTCTGTCCAACAACCTTGTTGAAAAAAGTGGATTTTCCCACATTGGGACGGCCTACTACGGCCACTATAGGCTTACTCATCAAAAATACCTCCAACATATTTTTCCGGGTCAAATTCTCTTAGGTCTTCTGCCTTTTCCCCTACACCTATTAACTTAATAGGTATGTCATACTGATCTGCAATTGTAATTGCAATTCCTCCTTTTGCTGTACCGTCTAGCTTGGTGATTACAAGTCCTGTAACCTCCGAGATTTTAGAAAACTCTTCTACTTGAGAAATTGCATTCTTTCCTGTCGTTGCATCAAGCACCAGAAGGGTCTCCTGAGTCGCTTCTTCATACTCTCTTTGAATAATCTTGTTCATCTTCTTTAGCTCTTCCATTAGGTTTTTCTTTGTCTGCAATCTTCCTGCAGTATCACAGATTAAAACATCTGCATTTTTTGCCTTTGCCGATGCAATAGCATCGAAAATCACAGCAGAAGGATCTGCCCCTTCTCCATGTCTTACAATAGGAACTCCTGCTCTATCCGCCCATATAGCTAGTTGATCACTTGCCGCCGCTCTAAATGTATCAGCCGCTCCAAGGACCACAGATTTCCCTTCATTCACATACTTAGTTGCTAGCTTTCCAATTGTAGTGGTCTTGCCTGAACCATTGATACCAATAATCAATATTACCAAAGGATAAGTTTGGGACATTTTCCCTCCTTCTCCTTTTTCCATAATTTCAGCCATGATTTTGCCCAAATGTTTTTTCACACTGTCTGGGCTTGTAATATTTTCTTCTTTTATTTCTTTTCGTAGTCTTTCGATAATCTCCATAGTAGTATCTAACCCTATGTCAGCCATTATCAATATTTCTTCTAAATCTTCTAGAAGTTCCTCATCAACAGCAGCTCTGGCCATAAACACATCTGCAATTTTTTCAGAAAGGTTTCCAAAAAAACTTTTCTTTTTTCTTAAACTAAAACTCATTATTATTTTGCCTCCTTTTTCTAGACCAATCTTGATCCACTTAGTTTTATTGAGGATTTTTTCGATCTTACTCTTCAAAATTAATCTAGGTATATCTAATCCATATTATTCTTCAAATTGATAGTATTACGCTTTATCGATTTTATTTTTCGATTTGAGCATATTAAATAACCGCTTAGCTATCTTCCTATTTAATCTTTTAGGAAATAGCATCTTCCATTTTCAAAGAGTATATCCTTGAAATCCCTCTTTCTGGCATTGTGATTCCATACATTGCATCAGCATGCTCCATTGTGGCTTTTTGGTGAGTTATTAATGTGAACTGAATTTCCTCAAATTTTCTTAAGTACTTGGCAAATATGTCTATATTTGCATCATCCAAAGCGGCCTCTACCTCGTCTAGTATACAACAAGGTGTTGGCTTTGTCTTTAATACAGCGAACATTAGGGCTATAGCTGTCATTGTCTTTTCTCCACCAGAAAGAAGATTAATATGTTTAAGCTGCTTTCCTGGCGGTTGAGCATTTATCTCAATGGTCGCTTCTAGTGGGTTTTCTTCATTATCAATTGTAATAGTGGCCTGCCCACCTCCAAAAAATTCTTTAAATACCTCTTCAAAGTTAGCAACAATAGTATCGAAGCTTTCTTTAAATCTAACAGTTATTATCTTATCCATCTCTTTAATTATAGAAACCAATTCACCTAAGGACTTCTCTATGTCTGCCCTCTGCTCAGTAAGGAAATTATATTTTTCACTTACCTTTTCATATTCTTCTATGGCTCCAATATTCACATCTCCTAGAGCTCTCATTCTGTCTTTTATCTCTTTATTCTCTCTAGTAGATGTAGACATTACAAAATCCTCTCGTTTGAACTCTAACGCGCCCATATACGAAACATCAAATTCATCCCATAGCTTATTAGTAAGGTTCTCAAGCTGTGTCTCTTGCTTTGCCACCCTTAAGCTTAGCTCGTGTTTTTGGTTTTGAAGCTTTTCTAAATCTATATCAATCTGATCTCTCGCAGAAATTATATTATTAAAATGATTTAGCTTTTCTGTCTTAATTGCAGAAATCTCCTGAACTCTCTTTTCTAATTCAATTTTCTCTTCCTTTATTTCTTCTATAACCTGGCTAGAGCCTGAATTCCCTAATAGGTGCTCTTCTTTTTCTTTTTCAATGCTTTCTATTTCAGCAGTCTTTTCGCTTTTTACTTTTTCTAGGTTTGCTATTGTATTTTGAATGATTTCAACAATTGCATCAATCTTATTCTTTTCTGTTTCTTTTTTAGAAAACTCAATTTTTAGACTAGTAATTTCCTCAGAGAAAGACTCAAGGCTGATCCTTTGCTTTCCAGAGGAAGACATCATTTCTTCAATCTTGTTCTCAGTATCTTTAAAGGTTTCTTCATATTGCTTAAGCTTGTGATCAATTTTTTCTATTTCTTCTTGAGAGTTTTCCTGTTCCCTTTCAATTTCTAAAAGTTCTCGATTCCACTTATCCTTTGTATCCTCAAAATCTTTTAATCGACTCTCATATATTTCCTTTTGATTTTTCTTTTCAATAGCAGCTCTTTCTATATCTCTTAGACTTTCTTTTACCTGCACACTTTTTATCTGAGCATCATTTAAATAAGCCCTTACTTCCTCTAGCTTGGCCATCCCTAGTTTACTGTTTTTTTCAATGCTGCTTAGTTCATCAGATAATTTTGTAATTTCTGATCTTCTTTCCAATATATTCGCAGTCTTATTCTTGAACTTTCCCCCTGTAATAGCACCACCGCTATTTATTACTTCTCCTTCTAAGGTTACATATCTCACTCTTGGTTCTTTCTTGGACATGGAAATAGCAGTGTCCATATCTTCTGCAATTACAACATTTCCAAGTAAATATTCCATTATCCCATCATATTTAGGGTTAAAGTCAATCACATCAGCTCCGAAGCCTTTGAACCCTCTTTCATTTGTTAGTTCTCTTTTATCCCTTTTTCTAGGTTTGATACTTTCTATAGGGAGAAAGGTAAGTCTCCCTGCTTTACTCTCCTTTAAAGCTCTAATTGCCTGCTTAGCATCTTCGTCTCTTTCGCAGATAATATTTTGCAAACTTCCACCTAAAGCTGTTTCCAAAGCCACTTCAAAGCCTTTTGGAACATCTATTAATTCAGCTACTACGCCCTCTATACCCTTTCGTTTTCCTTGCATAATAAACTTAACGGAACCAAAGTAGCCTTCGTAATTGCTTTCCATTTCTTCTATAGTTTTTTTCCTTGAGCTAATCTGCCCCTCTTTTATTCTTAGACCTTCTAGCTTTCTTAAAGTTTCTTTTTCATTTTCTTGGGCATCTATGATTCCCCCTGAAAGTTCTCTATCTTCTCTTTCCAAAACAGAAATTTTTTCATTAATTTGATCGATTTCTATTTCCATTTCTTTCAAAGAAATTTCTGTAACCTTTAGGTTATCTCCACCACTTTCTAGTTCTTCAACGATTTGAAGCCTTCTTCTTTCTAGAGTTTCATTTAAACTTAAAAGCCCTGTTTTCTCGTTATTATTAGCAGCAATTTGGTTTTGGATTGTGAATATACTATTTTTCTTTTCCTCCACCTCTTTCTGAGATTTACTCTGAGTTTCTTGAAGCAGAGAATACTCTTTAGTTTTTTCTTCTAATCTAACTTTAAGAGAAGCCGCTTCCTTATCTACTCCTTCTTTTAGTTCAACCTGCTTTTCTTCATCTTCTCTTTCTTTTTTAAGATTCTCTTCAATCTCTTCGATTTCTTTCCCCAGCCTTACCTTATCTTTCTCTTTAGACTGTAATCTTTCTTCGTTTATTTCTCTTTCGCTTTCAAGACTATTTATCGCTTCAATAGCCTTAAGCATCTTTTCTCTCGCCTCTTCACTCTGAGCTTCTAATCTTTCTGTTTCTTTTCCTAATTCCTCTTTTTCTATATCATAGTTAGATTTAAGATTTCTCTTTTCCTCTACTGATTTTTCTAAAGCTTCAATATCCTCTTTAAAAGTAGCATTCTTGCTTTCAAGCCCCTCCATGTTTTTTAGAGTAATATTAATCTCTAACTCTTTATATCTTTCTCTAAGCTTTACAAATTCCTGAGCTTTTTCGCTATCTTCCTTAAGACCATCTATTCTGCCTTCTATTTCACCAATAATATCATTTACTCTATCTAAATTTATATTTGTAGACTTTAATTTCGACTCTGCTTTTGCCTTTCTACTTCTATACATAACAACGCCGGCTGTTTCTTCGAAAATTTCTCTGATACTCTCGCTTTTATTGCTAATTATATCTGAAATCTTTCCCTGACCAATCAACGAATATCCATCAACACCAATTCCCGTGTCCATAAAAAGTTCCCTAACATCTTTCATTCTGCAAGGGTTATTATTTATAGAATATTCACTTTCTCCTGACCTATACATTCTTCTAGTTACAGCTACCTCATTATACTCTATCGGAAGCAATCCTTTTGAGTTATCAATTACAAGTGTAACCTCTGCCATTCCTCTAGACTTTCTTCCCGTAGTTCCAGCAAAAATCACATCTTCCATTTTGCCGCCTCTAAGAGTTTTGGCACTTTGCTCACCTAGAACCCATCTAATAGCATCACTAATATTACTCTTTCCGCTGCCATTCGGTCCAACTACGCAGGTTACTCCTCTATCAAATTCTATAATTGCAGGATCTGCAAATGATTTAAATCCATGCATCTCTATTCTTTTAAAGTACATTTAGTTACCTTTCTTCCAAAGCCATCTTGGCAGCCTGCTGCTCCCCTTCTTTTTTGCTTTTTCCTGTTCCTACTCCGATTACTCTTCCCTTTATTTCAAGTTCAATTACAAAGCTCCTGTCATGAGGCGGCCCTTCTTCTTTTATAACTCTGTATCTTATGTCCTCTGTGGTTATGGGCTTCGAGAATTTTTCTCCTCTAAAGGAGGTTTTTCCTTGGAGGTTTTCTTGTATTTTACTCTTGTAATCTCTAGTTTCAACGCCTTCTCTAATAACTTTGTCTATCTCCTCTTGGAAAATTTTCCGAACTATTTCTTTGCCTTTAGCATACTCACAATCAAGGTAAATTGCACCAATAAGAGCTTCTACTGCATCTGCCAGTATGGCCTTTTTTTGTCTTCCACCACTATTACTTTCCCCTTTAGTTAAAACTAAATATTCTCCAATTTCCAAATTTAACCCTATTTTTGCAATTGGGTCTTGAGAAACAATGCTGGCTCTTGCCCTAGTAAGCTGACCTTCATCTGCGTCTGGAAGCCTCTTATATAGCTCCTCGCCAACGACGACATCCAAAACAGCATCTCCTAGAAACTCAAGCCTTTGATTACTTTCTATCTTAGTACCTAAGTCTTTTCGTTCTTGCTCTAGGGATGCGTGGGTTAATGCAGTTTCTAATAAACCTTTGTCATTAAAACTGTAGCCTATTTTTTTTTCAAGATTATTATAATTTCTATTCATCAGCTACATCATTTTGTATTTCTTCAATTTCAAGGACTGCGTTTTTAATAGTTTCTACAACTTGTTCTTCTACAAATGGAACCGCCTTAAGAATAGAGTTCTTTACCCCATTAGCATTAGATGAACCATGCATCTTAATCAAAGGCCCCTTAACGCCTAAAATTGGTGCTCCACCGTACTCAGAGTAATCAAATTCTTGTTTGATTTCCTTTAGTTTATTTAACAAGAAAAGAGAACCTACTTTCGCCTTAAGTCCTGCCGTAAATTTAGCTTTTAGCAATGCAGAAATATTAATAGCCAAACCTTCTGTAAGTTTTAGAATTACATTCCCAACAAAGCCATCGCATACAATTACGTCGCAGGCACCTCTAGGAACTTCTCTAGCTTCCACGTTACCTACAAAGTTCATGCTACTTTTCTTAAGAAGCTCATGAGCTGCCTTAGTTAATGTGCTTCCTTTATTCTCTTCAGTTCCAAGGTTTACAAGTCCTACTCTAGGATTTGAAATTCCTATTACCTTGTTCATATATATGCTTCCCATCATTCCAAACTCAAGCAAGTTGTTTGGTTTACATTCTGCGTTAGCTCCGGCATCTATTAAGAAGGATGGTGAATTCTGACCTAGTATTGGATAAATACTACCAATTGCTGGTCTATCGATTCCAGGAATCCTTCCAAGAATAAATAGGCCTGCAGCCATAAGGGCTCCTGTATTCCCTGCCGAAACAAAGGCATCAGCCTCTCCATTTTTAACCATAGTAAGGCCTTTTACTATTGAAGAGTCTTTCTTTGTTCTAACTGCTTTTACAGGTGCATCTTCATTTTCTATTTTTTCACTTGCATGAACTACCGAAATATTGTTTCCTGCATAGCCTGCAATGCTAAGTTCTTCATTAATTTCTTCTTCGTTTCCTATGATAATAAGTTGATGGTCTCCGATTTGTTTCGCAGCCTCTACTGCTCCTTCAACTACTGCTTTTGGTGCATTGTCCCCACCATACCCATCGATAATAAATCTCATAAATTACTCCTATCCTATTTTTTGTCTTCAGCTTTTTCGGTCTGCAGCTATTTTTTGTTCAACTCTACTTTTGATTTATATTTTAACACTAAATCCGATATATCCATTTTTTGTGCATATATTTAAACTTTTGAAGATGTATTATTTTTTATGCTAGACATTTTCGCTTATAATAATACATTTTCATCATTTAAGCTATATTTCTTTTTTCATTACTTCTGGGAAACATGTTTTTTCAAATTGGGGACATGTTAAGCACTCAAAAAAATTCGGCGCTTCATCCTTGTGAACTCCTACAAATCCTGTATTGCTCCAGAACTTAGGAATTCTTGCAACTAGGTAAACCTCATTGCCTCCCCTAGCCTTGACTTCTTCTTCGGCTAATCCGTATAACTTCCCACCAAGGTTTTCTCCTCTGTATTCATTTTCTATAGCAAGGCCATCAATAATATATTTTCCTTCTCTCATAGCTAGCACTATTGCCCCTATTAACTGATCATCATCCAAGGCCTTCCATATCTTTACAAGGTCAGTAGGAACAGGGTCTTCTTCGGAAAATTCTAACTCATGCTTAATGAAAAAAGGAACAATACCTTCATATTCGCTTAAATCTGCTTCTACTATTCTAATCATTTCTCTCCCATCCTATTTTCCTATTCCCTCTATCTCTATTTCCTTTTGATTTATTCTATTACATCCTTCGTGAAGATTTGTAATCTCTTA
>CAYJHC010000062.1:0-12144 GCA_964370075.1 uncultured Oscillospiraceae bacterium
ACTAACTGGCTTACAACAAAACCCCACTTCCCTTTCGTCCTTAAGATCGTACCCATACTGGGCCACATTAAATATGAACTAATATATCATATATATCAGTTCATATTTTCTATTATCTATATTCTCTATTCATTTTTACACTTCAAATTACGCATTCTTGCTTCTACCAATTCTCTTATTTATTGCAAGCATATATCTATTTGAAACTGGCCCAAGAAGTATTATTGATAGCACAGTTCCTAATCCTACTGGTCCACCTAATATAAAGCCTAAGGCAGTATACATTAAATCGTAACAAATCCGGGTAAGCTTATAGCTTTTATTTAGCCTTTCAGCAATCACCAAGGGGATTATATCATTTGGGTGAAGCCCTGCAGTAGAGCAAACGCCTAGTGCTATTCCGAGAGCTATAAAATTACATCCTATAATTGAAGAAATAATCCTAAGTATCATATCCCAGGCTTCAATATTAAAAGGTTCTAAAACTATTATAAACACATTCACAATAGTCCCTAAACAGAATGTTGTTAGAAAGGTTCCCAAAGTTCTATATTGAGACTTGAATATGAATAAATATATTAAAAAAATCGTACCTATTATTATATTTATTGTCCCAGGCATTAGACCAACTTTACCACTTACAGCCACGTTGAACACATTGAATCCATCTGTTCCTAAATTGCTTTGTATCATCAATGCTGCTCCAAATGCTAAGCTTGCAATTCCCAGCAACATCATCAAATATTTTTTTACTATACCCATAATTATTTCTTACCATTTACCTTCTACTGCATGAAACTTTCATAGTAAATATGCCTCCAGAAAACTCCCCCATCTAATAAAGCTCTTTCAACGTCCTTAATAATTTTCTTAGAGCCACAAATATATGCATCTATTTCGGGCGAAATAAATCCACTATCTTCAATTATTCCCTGAATAGGTTTTTCATTTCCTTTACTTCCATAAGCAATTTCATATGAAAAATTACTGTGTTTTTTAGCAAGTTCTTCGAAATGCTCGATTAGAAAAAGGTCTTCTTCTTCCCAAACCTGAAAAATCATTTTAACAGTTCTTCCAGATTTAACATTTAATAGTTCCTCATCAATTATAGCTTTTATGGGAGAAATTCCCGTCACGCTTCCAACTAATAGAAGTGGTGTTTTTTTAGGAGAATAAATGAATCTTCCAAAAGGCAATTGCACTTTCACTTTTTCACTACACTTTAACTTTTCAAAGAACCTAACTCCTACACCTCCTCCAAAAGTGTCAATAAACAGCTCTATAAACTTTCCATTCCAAGGGTTAGATATGGAGTAACCCCTATATGCATCCTCACCTATTGTAACATTACAAAAATGTCCTGGCAAATATTTTGGTATTTCTCCATTAGTCACTTCCAATTTAACTCTAACTACAAAGCGAGCGACTTTTTCTACTTCACTGACCAAAAACTCCGCATTTTCACTTGGGAATAAGTGGATTTGCCTATCTCCACAAGCTCTTTTTTCATATGGTTCTGGAGCATTCTCCATTCCAATACGGAACATTTCGCCAGTTTCTTTTCTTTTCCATGTTATTTTTTGATTAATTGGGTGCTCAAATTCTATTGCACCAGTAGGACAGTCTTCCGTACAAACAGCACAGTGCCAACACTCTTCTGGGTATACCAAAATAGGAGGGTTTCCACTTTTGGGATTTTCTACAATCACGTTACATCTGCAAGCAGCCACACATTGATAACAAGCTATACATTTTGATGCATCAAATTTTACTACGTGATTTGGCAACACTGGGTTAGGGGTTAATACTGCGGTAAATTTTTCCATGTTTCATCCTCCTTTGCGGCATAATTCTCTTCATAGTCCGGGTTAAATTTCTCAAAATTCTCTTTATAAGTACTTAAATAAGGTTCTTGTAATTCATATTTAGGATCCCAATATTTTGCGACTATCTCACCATTCCATTTACTTAAAACCTGCAATTCTCCCCACTCTTCCGGAATCCAAGGAGATCGTTCTACTTCGAAGTAGTCTTCTCCGTGATTAGCTAATCTTTTTAGGCAAGCTTCAAAATACATTTCTGCAACATCTAAACGAGATTGCACCTCTAAGTACCTAGCAAGCTCATGAGGGTTTCTTACATAAGTCTGTTGGTTTTCCGTTTCTCTTAAAGACTTTAACCAAAACATTCCAATTTCCATAGTCTCCGTTGATTTGTAGTCAGTTAAATAATCTTGCATAATCCTATTCATTCCCGCCTGCAGTTCTCTCCAACCGATAGTCGCATCTTCCCTATAAAGAGGAGCATATATTCTTTCTTTTTCTAGTGCAATTTGTTCCTTATCAAGCTCAACTTTAGAGGTATCTTTTTTTGCTGCAACTGCAGCTTTTCTTCCTGCATACCTACCTGATGTAGATGCTTCTGAGCAACCATGGGCCATTATTGGATATCCTGCTCCGTATAGCCCATCAATATTAGTAGCTTTTAGATTCCAGTCTACTAGAAAGCCTCCAGCTCCTCCAAACATTCCAGAATCCCTATTTGTCGCCCCAGGTTCACCTGTCCACCAAGGCTCGTTCCCTTTTACATATTGATCCGGCGACATTATAGTAGCTTGCATCAAGTCTTTATTAGGATCAAAGCCGGCAGCTCCGTATTTATTATATACAGGGTAAAGGGATTTCCCCTCATTCCCTACCATTAACCCCCATATTGCTCTTCTTTCATATTCAGGCATAGAAGGCAAGTCCATATATAATGGCAGCTTATATTCTCCATTTTTAATACGCTCAGGTAAGTCTCGAATCAAGGTATTCTGCTCTGTTAAAGGGTTGTTTCCAAAGTCAGTAATAAAAGGAGCTTTTCCTTGAGGTATTGTTCGTTCTTCCAAAGTTGATAAAATATTCCCCTCATGATCTTGCCATGGTATTTCTTTACCATCAGCATCTACAATATTGCAGGGATAATGTGTATTATAACAACTTGCCCCTCCATATGATGGTTGTCCATGAGCATGTCCAGAAGAACCTTTACTTCCTGCTCTTTCCATCATTGCAATATCTGCACCTACATTCCACGCCATTGCATGCCCATCCCCTGCACCGTTGGGATCAGGGAACTCGCTATTTGCTCCTACAACGTCATTTCTATAGTTCCACATCCCATAAACTCCACCAGTGGCAACTACAGTGGTTTTTGCTTTAAAGATGTACATCTCTCCTGTCTGCATATGTACACCAATGGCTCCGGTTACTTTTCGTTTCCCTTCCACATCTTCGTACAATAGCTTTGTTGATATTATTCTCTCTAAGCAAGTGATTCCCAGTCGATTAATCTCTTTTGCCAAGGTTGGTTTATAAAAGTTCCCCCCATACAAACGGACACTTGTATTATTTACATAATCGTATGCAAATAAAAGCTTGCTTTTTTCATCCCTAAATGGAGCTCCTTTAAATTCATCTCCCGCATCTCGGACTTCCATTCCCATTTTTTCAATCTCCGCTAAGTTGTCCCAACTTGTTTTAGGACAAATATATCTCATAGGGCCACTAAGCACCGTCCCCCCATTTTCCACAAAATACTCTGGAGTTAATTTAGAGGCAGGATTCGTAGTTGCTTCTAGCCAGTGATCATGTCCTACTCCACCTGACCCCGATCTTCTTATAGGCGCCTTATCTACCAAAATAACATTTGCTCCTTCTTTTTTGGCTGCTATAGCTGCATTTGCCCCTGCAACACCACCGCCTAAAACCAAAACATCAGTTTCGAAATAATTTTCTTCTTCATATTTAAGTGCATACGGCCAATCCAAGCCGTTTCGTTCAAACAAGTCTTTATATTTACCTCTTAACATATCAGTTTCCTTTCACACACTCTATACCCTTATTTTTCTTCATCCATTTCAAATACATCTTTATGTATTTTTCTTGCTCTTTCTGCAGTTTCAATATATTCCTCAATATTAACAATATCCTCTAGAGCCTTAATATACTTAATGTCATTGTGGATTACGAAAACATCTGGGTCTATTTTAATTTCTTTCTTTTTCATATCTTTAATTGCCCAAATAAATAATTGGTCAATTGCCTCTACTATTTTTTCCCCTTCTATTGATAAAGAATATTCTGTTTTTATTTCTGTGTCGCTAATAACTTCCTTAACTAATAATCCAGCTTCTACTAATTCTTTTAAGTGTTGGCTTAGTACTTTTTCGGAAATTTGAAAAGATTTTAAAAGTTGGTGGAATCTAATTTTCTTATATACAAAAATGTGATGTAAAATACTCATTTTCCACTTTCCCATAATATTCTTATTTACGTAATGGTATGGCTTTATTAAATTTAAATCACACATTTTCTCCTCCAAAATCTTTGTTATTTCTAACTACATATATTATACTTTTTCTTCATCAAAAGGTATTCCTACAAATTTCGGGTTTAAAGGATCATAACTCCGTCTAATAGAAAATAAGCAAATTGATCCTATAATCGCTAATGGGATAAATATATAGTATGCTACTGTGTAAGATCCAAAATTTGTATAAATTGCTCCCATTAAGTAAAAGGCTATACTACGCCCAATAAGTTGAAAGGTGCTAATAGTACGGTTTGCATTTACATATTCATGCCCACCAAACACCCAAGTTATTGAAGATGGAATCAAATTAATCATGCCTCCAGTAGTAGCTGCTACCGCAAACCCTGCAAGATAAACTGCCGCCATATTATCTTTGCCTGCAAATATCATAGCAATTGCAGTTATTACATAAGTTAAAAGAAATATTCCAGATGTTTTAGGCGTTGATATTTTATCGTCAAGCCATCCCCAGAAATAAGAGAACGGCATACCTGCTACAGCTGCAATGGATAGCATTCCAATAGCTACATCAGGAGTGATTCCTTGGTCTGTCATTCTTGCCACAAACTGGCTCATAATTGAAGTCATCATTACATAAACCAAGCCAAACCCTACTATTAAAAGCCAAGTTTCTTTTGTTTTCAACAATCTTCCTACTGTCCACTTAGATTCAATTTTTATTTCTTCTTCCTTTTGAGCATCGGTTTCGTTATCAATATGCAATCCTACCTCTTCAGGATTAGAAGGTATGAATAGAACACTTCCCGCCCCTAAAACAACTCCCAGCACTCCAATGATAACAAACATTCCTGTAAACCCAAATTCAACTAATAAATATGTTGCAAAAGGTGTGAAGGCTGCCGTGCTAAAAGGCGCTGCAATTGTAACAATACCTAAGATTCTTCCTTTTGTTTTTAAGAACCAGTTTCCAATTATTCCAACTATTCCTATCGTTAATGCCATTGAAATAAACTGTACAATAAAAGTACATGCTGCGAACACCACCATAGTATCTGTAACCCCCATTACTATTGTAGCTATTCCATTTACTAGCATTGAAATAAATAGAATTTTCTGTAACCCAAACTTCAGATAAATTGTTCCAAATATGAACGGCGCTGCTATCCCTACAAGAGTTGCTGCAGAAATAACTGTATTCAGTTCTCCTCTACTCCACCCTCTATCACTCTCAATTGTCGGCATAATAACATTAATAATATCCATTCCTAGTGCTGTTTGGAATAAGAATACTAAAAATCCAGATAGCGTTATTAGCATTGTGTAAGATTTAAAGCTTTTCCTCTTCATAATAATTCCTCCTTAAAAGACATTTTAATTAATTAAGTTAATTATATCCTTCTTCTTCAGAGGTGCAATACTTACATTTAAGTAGGTGTACTACCAAAATGTAAGTACTTTCCTTTTGGTAATAATAATTATTGTCTATATTTTAACGATTTTATTAAAAAAATGCTATTTTTTTTAATAGCATTTTCTTGTTTTTTTTAATATTTTTTCTATACTCTATCTTTCGCCCATAAATATAGTTTTTTTATCTCAATAGCTAAAACTTCTCCTTCTGCAGTTAGTGTATACTTACTTTTTAATGGAACTTTTGAGTAAACTTTTCTTTCAATCAGCCCATCATCAATAAGCTCTTTTAGCTGAGTGCTAAGTACTTTCTCTGAAATCTGTAATCTATTCCTGGTTTGGTTAAATCTAATATACCCCTCGGTATGGATTTTATGCAAAATAACCATTTTCCATTTACCTGAAATACATTTCTTTACAAAATGATATGGGTTAATAGGTTCATTCTTATCCACCACTTCACCGCCATCTTTAAAGTCTTAATTATAACTTTTTGTTCCAATTTAACTTATTCTACTTTACTAATCAATTCCTGTCAATTATTTTTCAGCCATATTTTCTTCTAAGATCTCAAAATCAATATGGTTTCTGATGATCCCTGTAAGTATAAGTTTAATGAAGAAGAATAAAAATAGCGAAGGAGTAAAGCACTACTTCGCTATAAATCCTAACTTATTAAGCTACACCACTTTTCAAGATGCGCCCTTAATTTTTTTACTAATTCCAAGATTTTATTTTGTGAAGCTTCTTGCTTCTACTGCCTTGTATATTACTATTGCTGCAGCATTTGACGCATTTAGCGAGTTTATCTTACCTTTTATCGGTAGTGAAACTACAAAGTCACTATTGTCCTTTATTAGACGGCTTACACCTTTATCTTCTCCTCCAACAACTAGAGCTATTGGTCCCGATAGATTTGCGTTGCTCAAGTCAGTTCCATCCATATCTAAGGCACTAATCCATACTCCTTCTCCCTGAAGGTATTTCATCGCATCTACTAAATTAGAGACCTTTGCACACATAATATGGGCAGCAGCTCCCGCTGAAGTTTTAATAACCGTTTCATTTACAGTAGCCGATCTTCTATTTGGTATAATTACACCATGAGCTCCAGCACATTCTGCTGTACGCATAATTGCACCTAAATTATGTGGATCTTCTATCCCGTCTAAAATAATTATAAAAGGGTCTTCCTCTCTTTTCTTTGCTAAAGCCAAAATATCTTCTATCTCGTTATATCTATAATCAGAAATTATTCCAAGTACTCCTTGATGTTTAACAAAATCTGCTCCATGGCTTTGTAATACTCTCTGAATCTTTTCCTTAGGAGCAATGGTAACTTTAACACTCTGAGATCTAGCTTTCCCCATTATTTTAGACGTAGAACCTGAACTCCCTTCTTGAACAAATATTTCTTCTATTGCAAAAGGCATTTTCTTTCCATTTACTTTTGCATCTTCAGCTGCAACTAAAACTTCAAGAACTGAGTTTCGACCAAAAATAATATTGTTCAACTCTGGTTGAGCTTGTTCTCTTGGTGAATACCTATTTGAGCTTTTGCTTTCGCTTCTTGCCACACTTCTATTTTGGACACCTTCTGCCTTGTTCTCACTTCTACCAAAGCTTCTACTTGACCCTCTTGATTTTCCTTCTCCCTCTTTTTTAAATGAGCCATTTCTCCCTTGAGGTCTTCCCCCTCTACTTTTGCCTTGATCCTTATTACTATCTCTCTTTGCCACGTTATTTCCTTTCATAAATAAAGAATTGATACTCAATACCATTCTCTATATTCTCTTCACTTTTCCAACTTACCTCGAATTCATCCACCTGGTCAAGGTTAGGGAAAAAAGTATCAGCACTATAATCACCATTAATTTTAGTTACATATATTTTATTGCAAAGGGGCAAAAGCTCTTTGTATATTTCAGCCCCACCCGATACAAAAACACTGTCTTTATCCAATTCTTCCAACTTTTTATAAAGGTCTTCTTTTGATAGTACTACATGAAAATCTCTATTCTCAAAAGAAAGTTTTGAAATTTCAATATTTCTAGTTAATACTATATTCTTTCTCTTTGGCAGAGGTTTGCCTCCTGGCAAAGATTCTAAAGTTTTCCTTCCCATTATTATTGTTTTACCTAAGGTCTTTTCTTTATAGTAATTTAAATCTCCAGGAATATGACAAAGAAGGTCGCCCTCTTTTCCAATCCCCCAAGTATTATCTACTGCTACTATTGCATTCATATTCTATATTTATGATGTTTATAACCAAACATCATCTTCCTTTCTAACTTATTATGCTACAACATCTTCAAGGTAATCTTTAGTCACCACTAAGACGATAAATCTATTTCTAATTTTCAATGTAAGCATCTCTTTTACTTAACCCTCCAAAATAAGAGAAATCCATCCGAAGCAAAAAGTTAAAACTAAGATCCCATCATTCATGCATATTAGCTTCTTTGTCTTGCCTCCAACTGTATTCCTATATAGCAATTGGAATATTAGTTATCTGAGGGTTCTTTTCATAGTCCTCTATCTTTATATCATCAATTGTAAAATCGTAGAAGTTTGTAATATTAGGATTCAGAGTGAATTTTGGTGCTGGAAACTGTGGTCTTTTAATCATGTCTTGAATAATTGGTAAATGCCTATCATATACATGGGCATCCGCAATTACGTGAACCAACTCTCCAGCCTTTAGCCCCGACACCTGGGCAAACATCATTAACAAAACTGAGTATTGAACTACATTCCAATTATTTGCAGCCAAAACATCTTGTGACCTTTGGTTTAATATCCCATTCAGCTTATCCCCTGTAACATTAAACGTCATACTATATGCACAAGGTTCAAGTCCCATTTCCATTAAATCTTGAAAGTTAAAAATATTAGTCATTATCCGCCTAGAGTAAGGAGTGTTCTTTAACTGCCATAACACATTATCAACCTGATCCATTTCTCCATGAGGGAACTTGTATTTCATCCCTAGTTGATAGCCATAAGCCTTTCCTATAGATCCGTCTTCATCTGCCCACTGATCCCAAATTTTGCTATTCAGCTGAGATATATTGTTAGATTTTTTTTGCCAAATCCAAAGTATTTCATCAACTGCAGACTTAATTGCCGTCGGCCTTAATGTAAGCGCTGGGAATTCTTCTTGTAAGTTATATCTATTTACTACCCCAAAAGATTTTACAGTATGAGCTGGAGTACCATCTTCCCACTTAGCCCTGACCGACTGTCCTTCTGTAGAGTAACCATTTTCTAATATATCTTCACACATATTTACAAATAATTTATCTGCCTTACTCATTATTCCCCCCTGTTATACATTCTTAGCAACCTTATTTCTAAAACACAAAATATCTAATTCCAATTCCTATTAGTCCCAAAACAATTATGATTACATAAACTTTTTCGTTGGTTGAAAAAGAACGCCCTTTCTTCTTACTACTATCACTAGACGAAGTTTCCGAAACATTATCCTCTTCCTTTTTTCGGATTGCCTCTTCATTTTCTTCTGTATACTGCTTATTTGTTTTGTAATAATCGGCTAACATGTCTCGGCCTTTATTTCTGACAACTTTCTTTTTTTTGCTTTCCACTTTATCACTACTTTCTGAAAATATTCACTAATTTTTTCAACACTTTCTAAGATTTATCTACAGTAATTCATCTTTGAATTTCCTTTTGCTCTCCTCTATAAATCTTTGCTTTCTTGGTTAGCTTTGTTTGGATTCTAAATATTGTTCTCAACAAGCTGCTCTTCAATAACCTGAATTCCCATTTGGGCCAACTGGCTCAACCTTTCTTCCTGCTCTGTCATATATAAAAATCCTATTAATGCCTCAAAGGCCGTAGCCAACTTATAGCTAACTGGGTCAATGTTCTTTGGCTTTGAAAGAATTTTTCTATTCCTTGCCCTCTTCATCACTGTAGTTTCTTCTTCTGATAGGTGAGGAATTAATGCTTTCATTATTTTTGCTTGGCTCTCGCCTTTCACAAACTTAACAGCTTCTTTATGAATTGAATCAATATGTGGACACCCTTTAGAAACAACATGCTTTCGGATTATTACTTCATAAATACCATCACCAATATATGCAAGAACCATGGGATTAATATTTTTCGCTTCTTTTCTCTCCATCTTCACTCTTATTCTTTAATAATCTGAACTCCCTGTGGAGTGTCTTTTATAGTAATTCCTTTAGCCTTTAGGATATCTCTAATTTCATCAGCCCTAGCAAAGTTTTTATCCTTTCTAGCCTGTTGTCTTTCTTCAACTAGCTTCTCAATTTCACTATCCATATCATCCTCATCTTCATCAATTAAAAGTCCAAGAACATCTGCCAGTTCCATTAACTTTTCTAAAGATTTTTCAGAAAACTCTTTAGATGCCCCATCTTTAGTTGCAGTATTAATAGCTCCTACTAAGCCAAATATTGCCGTTATTGCATCTGCAGTATTAAGGTCATCATCCATAGCTTTTATAAATTGATCTTTATAAGCTGAGAATCCGTCTAGTACTGTTTTCTCCTCTTCCGTTAGACTTCCTTCTCCTGTGTTGATTAGATGAATTAAATGTAGTTTTGCATTTTCCATTCTAGCAAGGCTATTCTTTGCCTGACCCATCAAGTCTTCACTAAAGTTTATTGGGTTTCTATAGTGTCCAGAAAGCAAGAAGAACCTTATTATCTCTCCCTTGTATTTTTCTAAAATATCTCTAACAGTAAAGAAGTTTCCTTCTGACTTAGACATTTTTTGATTATCAACAGTGATATATCCATTATGCATCCAGTAGTTTGCAAAAGTACATCCATTGCAAGCCTCAGACTGAGCAATTTCATTTTCATGATGTGGAAAGGTAAGATCCTGCCCCCCAGCGTGAATATCTATTGTATCGCCCAAATATTTTTTCGCCATTGCAGAACATTCAATATGCCAGCCTGGTCTTCCCATTCCCCACGGGCTTTCCCAAGCAACCTCATCATCTCTTTTTCTAGCCTTCCAAAGTGCAAAATCCAATGGGTCTTCCTTCTTCTCTTCAACCATTATTCTAGCACCTGACTCTAGGTCTTCTACGTTTTGCTTTGAAAGTTTTCCATAACCATCAAAGTTTCTTGCCTTGTAATACACATCTCCATCCACAGCATATGCTACTCCCTTTTCAATAAGAGAGCTTACAAAATCAATTATTTCTTGGATATTTTCAGTTACCTTTGGGTGAACATCTGCCTTTCTTACATTAAGGGAAGCTGCATCCTTGTAATATTCTTCAATGAACTTTTCGCTAACTTCTATGGCTTCCATTCCATCTTCTCTCGCCTTATTAATAATCTTATCATCTACATCAGTAAAGTTTTGAACAAATTTTACTTTGCTTCCTGTAAACTCTAAGTACCTTCTTAACGTATCAAAGACAACAAATGGTCTAGCGTTTCCTATGTGAAAATAATTATATACAGTTGGTCCGCATACATATATTTTGATCTCATTTGGGTCCATTGGAATAAATTCTTCTTTTTGTCTTGTTAAGGTATTATATACTTTCATTTTTTCTCCTTACTTTTCTCAACTATTTATATTTCAATCTAACCTAGTTCAAGTTATTTACTTTTCTATTTCAAATAACTTATTAATATCTTCTTTTTGAAAGCTTAGGATTTTTTGCCCTTCTCATAGGACAACCTGTTAAATCCTTTTCAACATTAATTTTATTGCTTGCTTTTAATTCCATTTCAAGTAGCATAATTCTTTTCTTCAACTCTTCTATTTCTAAATGGATTGGGTCAGGTAAGTCTACTTGATTCATTTCTTCTGTTTTTGGATTATTTATATTTTTCACCACAGTTCCTGGGATTCCAACAACTGTAGCCCCATCTGGCACTTCTTTTAGCACTACAGAACCAGCACCTATCCGTACATCATTACCCACCTTAAAAGGGCCCAGGACTTTTGCCCCTGACGCAATTATTACTCTATTACCGATGGTAGGATGCCTTTTCCCTACATCTTTTCCTGTTCCACCTAATGTGACCCCTTGGTAAATGGTAACATCATCACCTATTTCCGCAGTTTCCCCAATTACAACAGCCATACCATGGTCAATCATACACCTTTCACCAATAGTCGCTCCTGGGTGAATCTCAACGCCCGTAAACCACCTGACTAACTGAGAAACTATTCTAGCCAAAAGCTTTAATTTTATTTTATACAAAAGATGTGCAAGTCTATGCCATATTAAAGCCCAGACTCCAGGACAGCAAATCAAAACTTCCAACGCATTTCTTGCTGCTGGATCTTTTTCTAAAACTACTCTCACATATCCTCTTGCATACTTAAACATATTTTTTCCTTAACTTTCATTCTTAATGTCTTACTTTTCATTCTTAGCGTCTTGTTTCTTAATCTAAT
>CAYJHC010000063.1:0-11956 GCA_964370075.1 uncultured Oscillospiraceae bacterium
GCGCCGATGATACTTGGTGGGAGACTGCCTGGGAAAGTAGGACGTTGCCAGTTTATGATAAGAGACTGTACAATTTTTGTACAGTCTTTTTTAGTTATAGTCATGAAATCAATTATTAAAAATTTGCCAAAGTAATGTTATCAAATATGTGTTTTGAAAGATGTTTTATTTCAAAGATTATAAATGATATATTTAATATACTAAAAAGGGAGAAAGAATGAAAAAAATTGTATTACTTACACTCGTAATTATTATCTTAATCGCTTTTATCTTAGTAATTACCTCTGGACAAGATAAGCCTAAAGAAGAACAAATAGAGAAAGTTGAAGTTACAGGGGAAATAATTAACGGAGAAGATTTAGACCAAGAAACAAAAAAATTACTCTTAGAGTATATGGATACATATTATGAATCAATGGTAGATTTAAATGCGAAAGATATGACGTATTTATTTGAGGATCCTGAGGGAGAATCGGCAATTATGAACCAGCTAGCTGTTGAAATTTTAACAGAAGGTAGAGCAATGAGAAGTGTAGATTTATCACTAACAAATTGTAGTTATGAACTTAATATTGAAAGTGTAGTAGATAGTGGTAATGAAGTAGAAGTTCAGCTAACAGAAGATAGTTTTATGTCTTTTTCTTTTATGGAAGGAACAGAAACAAAATTATACGGAATTGAAAATACATTTAATATTACCAAGAGTGAGGATGGCTATAAGATAAGTGATTACGATAAAACTCAGGATTTTTTTGTAATGATGTCACTAGAATATAATGGAGGCGGTATTGCTGAATTAAATAGTATGAAGGCAGAATACATAGAAGAAATTAAGCTGCAAAGTGATGGGTGGAAGGAAGATAAAAAGGAGTATGAGGCTGGAATAGGATTTGAAGAAGTAGCAACTGATGGAGAGTATGATGGCAAGGCAGCAGCTAGCTATTCGTCAAAGTGGGTTAATGAGAGAAACACTGAGGAATGGAGTGAATATGATGGAGTTAACTGCCAGAATTATGTTTCCCAGTCAATGTACGTGGGAGGAATTCCTGAAAACTCCCAGTGGAACACTAGCCAAACTACCTGGACTTATGTTCCTCATTTTCAAGAATACATAGAAAATAATACAGGCTCAGGAATTATAGGGACTGTTGATGCAAACTTATACTATGCAGAGCCAGGTGATGTAGTTCATGTTGGTAGGGTTACAGCTCAAAGTCATGCTACGTTGGTAAGGGATGTTTATGTAAAGGATGGGGAAATTCAAGATGTTATTTTAAATTCAAACACCTTAGATATGGAAAATTTCCCAGTTCAAGCATACGTTTACCCTAATGTTTCATTAATAAAAATACATGGATATAATGAATAAACTATTTAATAAAAAATACCACCTTTCGGTGGTATTTTTAACTTCATTAAGTTGGCTAATATTTATTGAGGTGCAGGAATTATATCTAGGCCTATGATGTCATACCAGTCGTTTACTACCTCTGTGCCGGCAGAAAATTTATCTGGCCTTGCAAGGGCAACCTCTCCTGTAGCCATATTTAAATGGAAGGATAAATTACTTTGCTCAGAAACTTTTGATTCACCTAGGCCCACAAACCCATAGGCGCCTCTTTCTGAAGAAACTGCAGTACTCCAATCATAAACCTTGCTAGGATCGCCGTTTAAAGACTCAACTATAGCTTGAGTTAACTTATCATAATCACTAGATGAGCCATTATACGGCTCTAAACCATAAGTATTACCTGCTTCATTAAAAACAGATAACCTTGGACCAGGATTACGAATAATTATACTACCATAAAACTTTTGTGTTTTGTGTCCCGCCCTTGTTGACCATACCAGCTCTACAAACGTATTTTCTGGAATATCATGGTCAATTGTTAGTGCTGCAATTGATGCAGATTCAATAAGATTTTCTCCAATAATAAAATCATTATGCTCTCTTGTGCTTTCAACATATCCCTCAACAGTTGGAATTGCAACTGCAGCAAGTATAACTAACATTGCAATAACGGTAATTACTTCGATTAAAGTAAATCCTTTTTTATCTTTTTTAAAAATTGATTTTTTCATTAAATCCCCTTCAATAATTGTTTTTGATGCATTTTTAGTTAAACTAAGGTAGATAACAACATTTTCATCCGATACTAGTATAACAAATTACGATTAGTATTTCAACTTTGGTTTTAAATTCCATTTAATTTATACCCTGATTTCACAAAAGTATCATACTATTTTACTTTATCAATTTTTATTATTTAGTATTGTGGATACACATTCTTAAATATCAGAAGCTTTTTAATTTGTCAAATTTCTGATTAGACTATTTCGTTGTAACTATATCAAAGTGTAAGAACAATAACATAAGCTATAATGTATGATAAAAAAGCAAACTATTGTGAAATGATTGCCTGGCAAATACACTTTTTTCATTTTTGCTTTAATTTTATATTCCAATTCTTGGAAGCATCAGTTTGTCAATCATTTTAAAATGATTGTATTTATTATTCTAAAATGATACTATATAATATGGGTTTGGAGGAAATCTTTTTTTTATGAAGTAGCTATTGCTAAAGAAAAGATGGTTAGTTAAATGGAATAATAGGGAACTTTTTAGGAGATGAGATGAAAAAAAATATTTTAATGCTTTTGCTTGTGATAAGTATATTCGCTTTTACTGCTTGTGGAGATACAGAAGAAGAAATAACGTCTATAGCTATAGGGGAATGGACTAATACTGAAAATTTATTGGATGGACAAAGTTATTATGATTCTTTAGGAGGAGAGTCATTATTAGATTTTGACCTGAAAAGTGATGGGAGCGGAACTGTTACTACTTTTGGAGTAACTTCTGATATAAAGTGGTCTGTTCAAGGTGAAGGAATTATTATAGATGATGGAATTGATAAAATAGAAGCCTATTTTTCTGATGCTTCAGACTTCTTTGAAGAAAAAGAAGGTAAAGTAATGGTAATTGAAGAGAGTGAGAGCAATCAAATTATTTTTGAAAGAGAGTAAAACTGTTTAGTTGTAAAATTAAGTCAAAAAGATAGGTGAGTATAAATTAGAAAACAGAGAAAGGGAGATGTGGAATTATGAATTTTATTGAATGCGTAAAAACTAGAAGAAGTGTTAGAAATTTTAAAAAAGAGAGGGTACCTCATGAACTAATTAAGGAAATAGTTGAGATTTCATCTTTTTCGCCTTCTTGGAAGAATACCCAGATAGTAAGGTATACATATGTAGAAGAGAAAGAAGTGTTAGATAATATTGCAGATAATCATGTACTTGGATTTACCTTTAATACTGGAACAATAAAAAATGCACCAGGATTAATAGTAGTTACTATGATAGAGAAAAGATCTGGATTTGAAAAAGATGGTTCCTTCTCTACCCCAAAGGAAGATGGATTTGAAATGTTTGATGCTGGTGTAGCCGCACAAACTTTCTGTCTAGCTGCAAATGACAAGGGTTTAGGGACTGTGATTTTAGGTTATTTTGATGAAACTGAGATTAAAAAGCTTCTTGGAATTCCAGAAAATCAAAAGGTTGCATGTTTAATCCCGATTGGATATCCTGTCGAAACATTGGCAACTCCAAAAAGAAAGACTGTAGAAGATTTGTTGACAATTAAATAGGCATATTATTTGAACTAAAGAGAACTAATTTTAGTTCAAGGGCTATAAAAAAAGAGCGTATCTATTTAGATACGTTCTTTTTTATAGCCGATAATCTGTACTCTTTTTTGAGAGTCTCTATTTTTATCTGTTTTTATACTCTTTCATTCCTTCTTCGAGGATTTTCATAGCTCTAGTTATTTCTTCTGGAGTGCTAGCGCAGAAAGAGAATCTTACTTTGTGCTTACCTTTTTCAGGGTCGCAGTAGAAGCCAGAACCTGGAGCAAATGAAATGGTTTCGTTGTTATATCTAAAGTTCCTCAGCATCCATTCAGCAAAGTCGTCTGTATCGTCTATAGGAAGCTGCACAAAGGCATATAGGGCGCTTTTAGGAGCTACACAGACCACGCCATCCATAGCGCTTAGTAGGTTACATATTGTATCTCTACGCTCTTTGTAAGTTTCTCTAGAATCAATTATATATTGAGTAGCATGACCTAATAAGTTTGCAGTTGCCATTTGATCAATTGTTGATACGGAAAGTCTTGATTGACAAAGTTTTAAGCCGTGTGCGATGAACTCTTCGTTTCTGGAGGCAATTACCCCTACTCTAGCCCCACAAGCGCTATAGTTTTTAGAAATACTGTCAATAACAATTACTCTATCCTTAACCTGATCCATTTGAAGGAATGACTTATAGAACTCATCACCATAAATGAAATGTCTATAAACTTCATCTGCTATAATAAAGAGATCTTTTTCAATTGCTATTTCACAAATTGTATTCATTTCATCTTCAGTTAGAACAGCTCCAATAGGATTATTTGGATTTGAAAATAGAATTGCTTTAGTCTTATCTGTGACTTTTGAAAGAATTTCTTCTTTTGGAGGTAAACCATATTGGTTTTCAATTTTCAATTCTGCAGTTACCATTGTCGCACCGGATAATTTTAAGAAACTATCATAGTTAGAGTAGAATGGCTCGAATATTAAAACTTGATCTCCTTCGTCACAGATAGAGGCAATAGTAAATGTTAATGCTTCGCTTCCACCTTGAGTTATTAATAAATCTTTTGGTTCTACCTCGATACCTAAAGATTTGTAATCATCTGAAAAAGCTTTAAGCAATGGTTCAATTCCTTTTGAGTTGGTGTATTTTAAAACCTTTTCATCAAAGGTTTTGACGCTATTTAAGAATACTTCGGGGGTTGGTAAATTGGGTTGTCCAATATGCATTTCATGCACAAAGATTCCTTCTTTTTGTGCAGCTTCCATAAATGGAACTAGCTTTCTTACATTAGAATAATTAATGTCGTTAATTCTGTTTGAAAATTTCATTTTGTCCTCCTATTTTAACTACTAATATTACCAATAAATTATACAATATTTGTTAAAAAAAAGCCATGAGTTATGATATAATATTATATACAAAAGGGAGGAAAGATTGTGATTATTCTAAAAATAGCATTACTAGTTATGCTTGTCTTACCTTTTATTTTCTTATGTTTACGATTATTTGCTTTAGTTAGCGAATCCCACAGGAAAGAAGTAACAAAATTCAGAGAAATTCATAAAAAGCAAAGAAAAGAAAGTTTAAGGGAAAGAGGACAGAATAACTATGAAAAAAGGAATATTCGTAACAATAGAAGGCCCTGATGGCTCAGGCAAATCAACACAACTTAGCTTTATAAAAAAGTATTTTGAAAAAGTACAAATTGCCCCCTTATTTACAAGAGAGCCAGGGGGAACTTCAATTAGTGAAAAAATTAGAGAAATAATTTTAGACAAAGATAATAAGGAAATGGATTCCAAGACAGAAGCTTTACTTTATGCCGCTTCTAGGGCGCAGCATGTAAGCCAAGTTATAAGACCAGCATTAGAAAGTGGTAGAATTGTAGTTTGTGATAGATATATTGACTCTTCAATTGTTTATCAAGGAATAGGAAGAAATCTAGGCCATAAAATTGAAGAAATTAGTAATTGGGCTACAGATGGACTGATGCCAGACTTAACAATATTGATTGTTGTGGATCCAGACACTGGAAAAACTAGGAGAACTAATAGAGAAGAAGATAGAATAGAACTAGAGAATAAGAGTTTTCATCAGACTGTGTTTGAAGGATACATTTCTTTAAAAGATAGATTCCCAGAAAGAATTCTTTTGATTGATGGAACAAAGTGTATAGAAGAAATTAGCTCTCAGATTGCACAGTCATTAGAAAATTTATTAAACAAATAATGGAGAAGAATGAATAAGAATAAAGGCTTTTTTGATTATAATATAAATGAAAAGGTAATTCAAAGTTTAAAAAAGGATATTGAGACAGACAGCATAAAACATGGATATATATTTGAAGGTCCTATTAATAGCAATAAATTTATTCTGGCAAAATCCTTTATTATGGCGGTATTTTGTGCAAATGAAAAAGGTGTGGGTTGTGGGAAATGTGGTACATGTAAGAAAATTTTAGCAGAAAACTATGTAGACATAACAATTTTAAAAAAAGAGAAAGCTAAGAGTAGCACCAAAGAAAGTATAAAAAATGAACAAATAAAGGATATGCAACAAAGATTAATTAATAAGCCTTTTGAAGGAAACAGAAATGTTGCTATAATAAAAGACGGTCAGACGGTTACCTATAGTGGGTTTAATACTTTGCTTAAAACTTTAGAAGAGCCACCTGTTGGAACAATAATAATAATTTTAGTAGAAAATAGCCAATTGATACCAGAAACAATAAGATCGCGTTGTGTAAAGTATTTCCTTTCAGATACTATTGATAAAAAAAGAGGGAAAAACGAAAAAAACAAGGAAACGGTATCAGAAATAGCAGAATTACTAGTAAATAAGGCCCCTTATTATAAATCAAAGAACTTATTAGAAAAATTTATAAAAAATCCAGAAGATGGATTGTACTTTTTAGATGAGCTTGAAGGAATTGTTAGAAATGTAGCACTAAATGAAGAAAGTGCAATTTACAGAGAGTGGGCTATAGTATCAATATTTAAAATTGAAAGAGCAAGAAAAGAAATTCAAAGTGATGCTTCTACTGCAAATACATTGAAAAAACTTATCTTGGATATCGGAGGATAACATATGAGAAGAGTAGTAGGAGTTAAGTTTAGAACTACGGGAAGAGAATATTATTTTGACCCAAATGGGCTATTACTTAAACTAAAAGAAAATGTTATAGTTGAAACTTCTAGAGGACTGGAATTTGGGAGTATAGCTACTGTTGAAACTGAAGTAGCAGATTCATCTATTGTAGAGCCACTAAAGAAAATTGTAAGGAAGGCTACTGAAGCAGATGAGAGGCAAAATGCTAGTAACATTGAAAAGAGAGAAGAAGCATTAAGACTTTGCCAGGATAAAGTAGAAAAACATAATCTGGACATGAAGCTTACAGATGTCGAGTATACCTTTGATAATACTAAGATTATTTTTTATTTCACATCAGATGGAAGAGTAGATTTTAGAGAGTTGGTAAAAGATTTAGCCGCAATATTTAAAAAGAGAATTGAACTTAGACAAATTGGAGTCAGAGATGAAGCAAAACTACTAGGGGGTATTGGCAATTGCGGAAAAGGTCTTTGTTGTCATACTTGGCTGCATGATTTTGATTCTGTATCAATAAAAATGGCAAAAGTACAAAACTTATCATTAAATCCTACAAAAATCTCTGGAATTTGTGGTAGACTTATGTGCTGTTTGAAGTTTGAAAATGATATGTATGTTGAGATGCGCAAGGGGATGCCTAATGTAGGTGAAAAAATTATTACAGAAGAGGGAGAAGCTGTAGTAGTTGAAGTGAATATTTTAGAGCATAAACTCAAGGCTAGATTGGTTGTATCTAAAGGTACAGAAGAAGATAATTTCCAGGAAAAACTAAGCAACGAAGTTATGGAATTAAGTAAAAATGATATTAAAAGAATTGAAAAGAAGAAAGGCGGAAAACCTTCAAAAAAGGAAGAAAAACTGCCTGAAGAAATAAAAAAATTAATGGATAAATAAATAATTTGCTACAAAATACAAAAATGTATTTTTATGTATTTTATGTGACTTTGTCACAAAAAATGTGTATTATGTATGCTTATATCACATAGTAATAATACGAAAATTCACTAAAAGAATATGGAAATTTCACACTTGTTATGATAGAATAATGGTAAATAAGTTACATTATTGAACGATAAGCAGAATATAGGAGGAAAGAAAGTAATGGATACTGTTATAAGTATTAAAGACTTAGGCTTAATATGTATTTTCACAGCACTTACAGTACTACTAGTTTATCTCATAGTTTTGGTTAAAAACAGTATTGAAACGGTTAAAAGAACAAATAAGATCTTGGCTGACACTGAAGAAATGACTGCACTAGCAAACAAGAGAACAAAAGACTTAGATGGTATAGTAGAGAATGTATCTACTGCGGTTGGAGCCGCAACTGAATCATTCAAAGGCAAAGAAAGTTCTATTAAATCACTTTCTAATCTAGTTTCTGCCATTAGCTCATTGATTGGAATGATTAAAAAGAAGGGAAATGATTAGAATGAAAGCGACAGGAATAGTAAGAAAAGTAGATGAGTTAGGTAGAATAGTACTCCCAATCGAAATCAGGAGAACTTTAGACATCGCAATTAAGGACGCGATAGAAATATTTGTAGATGACGAACACATTATCTTAAAAAAATACGAGCCGGCGTGTGTATTTTGTGGTAATGCGAGAGATGTAAGAAAAGTTAACAATAAAAATGTATGCGCAGATTGCGTAAAAGAAATTAGTAAATTATAACTTTAGTAAAATTAGAAGATTAGTAAAAAATCATTAAAACGACAGGGTTACCTGTCGTTTTAGCGATATATAAAATGGAGGACAACTTGGCAAAATTTTTAGTTAAAAAAAGTGACCCGTTAAAAGGGGAAATCAAAATAAGCGGTGCGAAAAATGCAGTACTTCCTTTAATGGCAGCAGCATTACTTACAGAAGAAGAAGCAATCATTATGGATGCTCCAGATTTAAAAGATGTAGAAATAATGTGTAAACTTCTTAAAGCACTAGGTGTTAAAGTTGTCGATTATTTAGAAAGTAATGTGATTGAAATACATGCTGAAAATATAATCTTAGAGGAAGCTCCAAAAGAACTTGTTCAAAAAATGAGAGCATCTATTTTAGTGTTAGGTCCACTGTTGGCAAGGACTGGAAAGGCAAGAATAGCTTTGCCAGGAGGTTGTGCTATAGGAGATAGACCTATTGAACTACATTTAAAAGGGCTTAAAGCGTTAGGTGCAAAAATTGAAGTAGATAGTGAAGGTTGTCTATGCTGTGAGGCTGAAAAACTAATTGGCACTACAATTTATCTGGACTTCCCAAGTGTTGGGGCTACCGAGAATATAATTATGGCTGCATCAATGGCAGAGGGTGTTACTATATTAGAAAATGCTGCTCAAGAGCCCGAAATTGTTGATCTTGCAAACTTTTTAAACAAAATGGGCGCAAAAATTAGAGGAGCAGGGACTGATACAATTAAGATAGAAGGTGTTGAAAGACTAAAAGGAGCTAAGCATAATGTGATTCCAGATAGGATAGAGGCTGGTACATTTATGGTAGCGGCAGCGATTACTAAGGGAGAAATAATGGTTAAAAATGTTGTTCCAGAGCATATGAGGCCAATTATTGCAAAGCTTCGCGAATGTGGAGTGGAAATAGAGGAACATGAGGACGTAGTTGTAGTTAGAGGAAATAAGGGCAAGCTGGTAGCTACGGATATTAAGACTTTACCATACCCAGGTTTCCCTACAGATATGCAAGCGCAATTTATGGCATTGCTTACAGTCGCTGAGGGGTCAAGTGTTGTAATCGAAAGTGTTTTTGAAAATAGATATATGCATGTAAAAGAGCTAGAAAAAATGGGGGCTAAACTTAAAGTTCATGATCGAAGCGCAATTGTAGAAGGAAAGAAAGAACTTTTTGGAGCTAACGTAAAAGCTACAGATTTAAGAGCGGGAGCAGCAGTTGTTCTTGCAGGATTTATTGCCGAAGGTGAGACTGAAGTATCAGAAATTTATCATATTGAGAGAGGTTACGAAAAATTTGTCGAAAAATTCAGGTCTCTAGGTGGAAATATAGAAAGAATAGAAGAATAAGTATAGTTGAGGTACAAGATGCAAGATAGAAGAGTTTTAGAGCTATTAGCAAAAAAATATCCAAATGAATTTGCAGCAGCAGCTGAAATAATTAACCTTAATGCAATATTAGCTTTACCAAAGGGAACAGAGTATTTTTTGAGTGACCTTCATGGTGAGCATGATGCTTTTGCGCATATGATAAAAAGTGCATCTGGAGTGATTAGAAGCAAAATTGACGATGTCTTTGGTGAAGATTTAACTTCAAAAGAGAGAAGCAATCTTGCTACTTTGATTTATGAACCAAAAGCAGAAATAAAAAGACAAAAAAAACTCCTCACGCAAGAAGAATTGAATGACTGGTATTTTAGATCTCTTTACAATATGATTATTATTTGTAGAGCAGTGTCAACAAAATATACTAGGTCTAAAGCTAGAAAAAGGCTGCCTAAATATTGGGGTTATAGCATTGATGAGCTTCTTCATGCAGATGGAGAAACAAACAGGTCTAGCTACTATACAGAAATTATGAAATCGATTTTGGAGGTAGGTGTAGTTGAGCCATATATGGAAAAGCTAGCGAAGGTAATTACTAGCTTAGCTGTAGACAAATTACATATCATCGGAGATATATATGACAGAGGCCCACACCCTGATTACATTATGGACTTTTTAATGAGTCACCATGATGTGGATATTCAATGGGGTAATCACGATATACTTTGGATGGGTGCAGCTGCAGGTAATGTGGCTTGTATTTGTAATTTGCTTAGGATCAATATTTCTTATAATAATATTGATATGATAGAAGTAGGATATGGAATTAACTTAAGGCCACTTGCAATATTTGCACAAGAGATATATAAACATGACCCTTGTACTTTTTTTAAACCTAAGGGAATTGATGAAAATATTTATGGAGGCCTTGAAGAAAATTTATCTGCCAAAATGCATAAGGCAATAGCTATTTGTCAATTTAAAGTTGAAGGAAAACTAATAAAAGATAATCCTGATTTCAACTTAGAAAATAGGCTTTCACTTGAAAAAATCAACTACGAAAAGGGAACAATAATCATTAAAGGAACCGAATATCCATTAAGAGACACAGAGTTTCCAACTATAGATCCTAAAGATCCTTATAAACTTACTGTTGAAGAAGAAGAACTGTTAGATGCCCTTTCTAACTCAATTGTAAATAGTGGAAAGCTACAAAAACATATTGACTTTCTATTTAGTAATGGGGCTATGTACAAAATATCTAATGGAAATCTGCTTTTTCATGGCTGCTTGCCATTTTCTGAGGACGGAAGCTTAGATTCATGGCAGGTAGATGGAAAAGAATATAAGGGTAAAGCCTTGATGGACTATTTAGATAGAGAAGTTAGAAAAGCTAACTATAATAACTCTAACAAGGAGGCTAGGATAAAGGCTGGGAACCTAATGTGGTACTTATGGCTTGGACCTAAATCACCTTTCTTTGGTAAGGATCAGATGACTACTTTTGAAAGATGCTTTGTTGCAGATAAAAAAACTCATAAAGAAATTACAGCACCTTACTATAAGTTTATTGATAGGAAAGAAACTTGTCAACTTTTACTTTCTGAGTTTGGATTAGCAACAGATGGAAGTAGCGTGATTCTAAATGGACATGTGCCAGTTAAATTTAAAGATGGAGAGAGCCCTGTAAGGGCAGAAGGTTTAAGATTTATTATTGATGGAGGCATCTCTAAGGCGTATCAAAAGACAACAGGAATAGCGGGATATACTTTGATATTTAATTCCTTCCACATGGCTTTAGTTGAGCATAAACCATATACAGGTATAAATGAAGATGGTTCATTTACATTCCATAAACCTAATATGACAGTTGTTAAGTCTATGAAAAAACAAATAAAAATTAAAGATACAGATAATGGTGTTGTTTTAAAAAGAGAGGTTGAAGAGCTACAAGAGTTAATTAAAGCTTTCCGTAGCGGAGAAATCCCTGAACACTATTAAGGCTTCAGTAATTTTGAACTAGAACAAACTATGGTTAAGCCAGGTAGAACTGTACATTGGCAATTTAATAAGTTTTCGATTTGCTTTATTTAGTTGAAATACTAAAATAGTAATTGATATTTCCTTATAAATATATTATACTAAATAAGGTTGAAAATTTGCATTGTTAGCTCAGCTGGATAGAGTAGCGCACTACGAATGCGAAGGT
>CAYJHC010000064.1:0-11590 GCA_964370075.1 uncultured Oscillospiraceae bacterium
TGCTGTACTTACAATGCGAAAATGCCGAATAAATAATCCTTTGGATTATTTATATAATATACTTGTCGTATAAATTAATCAATGGGGAGATATTACAATTTTTATTAAAATTGAGAAAAAATGTAATATTACACAAAAAATATGATATAATTGTAATAATTATATTGGCTTTTGGGGAGTTGAATATAAGTGAGGGGATAGCAATTACAGTTAAAGATGTTGTAGGAGTAAAAATTAATGAAAAAAGCGATTTCTAGAGTTGATGTCCAAGTCTCAATTATGACTACCCTTATTGTTTTAGTTGCCTCTATTTTTTTAGGTAGTTACAGCTATGTTGTAACCTATAAATCATCTCTACATTCATTAGAAAATAGAACTTTCTGTTTGTATAATGAAATAGAAGAAGAATTAGACATGTCTACTTTTGAAGACATTAATACAAAAGAGGACATGTCAAAAGAAGCTTATATTAATTCAAAAGAATACTTAACTGACTTAAGAGATTCGGCAGGAGTAATGTACCTTTATACAGCTAAGGTAAACAAAGATGGGGATTTTATTTATGTAATTGACGGATTAGAAGAAGACGGAGATTTTAGATACCCAGGAGATCCAATTGAGGAAGATATAGTTGATGATTTGGAGAAGGCCTTAGGTGGAGAAAATGTTCTGCCTGATGACATAAAAGAAACAGACTGGGGAGATATATTTATAACTTATTTGCCTGTTCACAATGAAGACGGAGAAATAGTTGGTGTAGTAGGAATAGAATTTGATGCCAAAGAAATCAATGATACTTACAATAAACTTAGAGGAGCGACAATAATAATTATTGCTATTTTTTGCTTGGTAGGAATGGTTGTTTCGTATAAAATTTTCAGAAGAATTTCAAATCCTAGTTTTAAAGACAAATATAATGTGGATCAATTGACAAAGTTAAAAAATAGAAATGCCTTCGAAACAGATATGGAAAATATAGATGCTAGAGGAAAAGCAAAAGATTTAGCCATTGTTGTAATTGACATAGACAATTTGAAGATGGTGAATGATACAAGAGGTCATGACATGGGAGATAAGTATATTGTAGCGACAAGTGCTTGTTTGTCGAAGAATGCAGGAGAAAATATGGTGGTTTACCGTATTGGGGGAGATGAGTTTATTGTAGTTGCAAGAGGAACTAATGAAAAGGAAGTTCTAAGTTATATAAAAATGTGTAAAGCGTGCAAGTTTGATTTGTATGAAGGCGCGGATAAGGAATTATCTTTCTCGTGTGGGTATGCTATGCACTCAAAGAATAGGGCTTCTATATTCGATACCTATAAAGAAGCAGACGTGGATATGTATAAGAATAAGAAAAAAAGACTCTAGGGTAACCTAGAACGATAAATTAGGAATAGATAAATATTCTTTGTTATCAAAGAAAATCGGCTAAAAGTATTTAACTTTTAGCCTTTTTGTTATATACTATTAAGTTAGGAGAGGAGTGCAAAATGGACAATAGACCGATAGGATTTTTTGATTCAGGACTAGGGGGATTAACCTGTATCCCTTATTTACTTAAAGAACTTCCAGACGAAAAATTTATATATTTTGGAGATACAGCAAGAACACCTTATGGATCTAAAGCAGTAACAACTATTCAACACTTCGCGGAACAGATAAGTGACTTTTTAGTTAAAAAAAATGTGAAAATGATTGTAATAGCTTGCAACACGGTAAGTGCTACTTGCTTAGATCTAATTCGTGAAAGGCATCCGGAGGTTCCGGTGATAGGAATAATTGAACCCACTACAGATAAACTTAAAAACATCGCAACTGAAAAAAGCAGAATAGGAATTATTGGAACAAAGGTTACCATTAACAGTCACACTTATTTAGATAAGCTTAGGGAAAAGAATTTGAATATTTTCGAAAAGGCGTGCCCTGCATTTGTTCCGTTAATTGAAGAGGGGATTGTTGAAAATGAAATTATGGATTTAACCATAAAGTACTATATGGATGATTTCATTAAAAAGCACAGTGTTAACACTCTTGTTTTAGGTTGTACGCACTACCCTTTAATAAAGAAGAATTTAACTAAGTTATATCCTAATATTGAAATAGTAAATCCTTCAAAAGAAATAATTGAAGAAATTAAAGAAATTCTTAGAATTAATTGTATGATGGCTAAGGATAATCAAGAAGAAAGTAGATTCTATGCTAGTGACCTTTCAGAGAATTTTTTAAATATGATAGATAAGATTTTTGGTGATCCAGAAGTTAAAGTTAAGTTTAAAAATTTGGATATTGAGTAAATAATAAGGATTATGTATCTGAATAATGGAAAGCTTTTAGGGAAATAAAGCAACAAGAATAAGAAATATCAGATTGAAAATATGCTTATTTATGAGATAACAAGAAATAATTGTACAGACGAAAATTAATTGTAGAAATAGATTTTGCAAGATTAAAATGGCTTGATGGCATATAAGAATAGTAGTTTATATAAGAAATTAATTGAGGTTAGAAATATGGAAAATAATTTGTTGAAAAAGTTAGATTTAGAAACAGCGGAAGAATTTAGATTTTTTGAGGATTTTGCAGACTTAATAGAAGATGATGAGGAGCTTGATGAAGATGAAGTTTATGAGCTGTTTTCCAATGTCGATAAAGAAATTGTAGATGAGATAATAAATTCTTATATGGATGAGATTATTGAAGCATATGAAGATAAAGATTCAGAACTATACACTACTTTAGAATTAATTAAAAATAATTTAACTAGGTTATTTAGAGAAGACGGTGGAATTAGAGAATTTTCAGAAGAATTGATTAAGTTTAAAGAATGGTTTTCTATTTCAGAGAATGTAGAATTAGAAGAAATCGAAACCGGAAAGGTGAAATTTGTAACTTTGGTAGATTCTCTTTCTCATATTAGAATGGAGAAAATGGAAACTACTAAATACAGATATGATTTTTCTGGGTGCCTTGATTATTCAATAGACGAATATGTAGTACCACTGGATCTGTTCATGGATAGAAGTGAAGAGGAGGATTATGAGGACGAAGAATAATGGTAATTTAAAACTGGGCTTTACTGCAGCGCTTTTATCAGGGTTAGTATGGGGGTTATTACCAATATTTTGGAAGGCTCTAATCCCTATTGACTCTTTTACTATTATTTTATACAGAATTGTTCTTGTTGCTATCTTTGCATTTTTAATTGGACTAAACAAAAGTAGCGCTAAAGACATTTTAGTAAGACTTAGAGATTGGAAATTTATTAAGGCTCCTGTAATTGCGGGAGTATTAATTACTGCCAATTGGAGTATATATATTTGGGCGGTAAATGCAGGGAAAATTATAGAAACTTCTATTGGATATTATATTGAGCCTTTACTTATATGTGTCTTTGGAGTAATAATCTTTAAAGAAAAATTCACAGTGTATAAGGGTGTTGCCTGCCTATTGGCCACATTTGGTGTTGCAATAATAGTTATATATTATTTAAGATTACCATTAATTGCAATCACACTGGCAATTTCATTTGGCCTTTATGCAGTGATGAAGAAAAAGTATGCTATTTCGCCAGTTTTATCACTTTTCTATGAAACTATTTTTTTGGCACCAATAGCAATAGGGCTGATAATATATTTAGAAGTTACCGGAAAAGGTGCGCTAGCGTCAGGGGCAGAGCCATATCAATTTGCCTTATTAACTATAGCTGGGTTGGCAACAATTCTTCCCTTAGGTCTTTATGCATATGCTGCTATGAATATTCCTCTAATTAGCTTAGGCTTAACAGGATACATTCCGCCAACTATTTCAGCCATACTAGGAGTAGTAATTTATGGAGAAGTTTTTACACTTGTGGAACTTGCAACCTTTGGAATCATTTGGGTAGGTCTTGTTATTTTTACAATAGGAGAAAACAAAGCTATTAGAGAGGAAAAAAGAATAATGGATAAAGAACATATACAGCCACCGGTAAGTAGCTAATATAAGCATTAGTAGGAAAGTTTGATGTTCGAAAGCGTAATGACGAAAATATGAGATAAATGCTTTTTATTAACACCTAAAAAGTGTGATAGATTAATGAAAGAGAGAATTAAATGGTAGAAATTAGGACAGTAGCAGGGGGCGTAAGGGTAGCGATGGAAAAACTTCCTTATGTTCAATCTGTATCAGTAGGAATTTGGGTTAAAGCAGGGGCTGTAAATGAGACTAAAGAAAATGGGGGAATATCTCATTTTATTGAACATATGATGTTTAAAGGGACAGAAAAACGTTCAGCAATGGAAATTGCTCGAGATGTGGATAATATTGGTGGAAATATTAATGCTTTTACGGGAAAAGAGGCTACATGCTATTATATAAAAACTATAACTGACAATATAGAAAAGGGAGCTGAAATTCTATTTGACATGTTTGTAAATAGAGTGTTTGACGAAAAGGAGTTACGAAAAGAAAGACGCGTAATTTATGAAGAAATGAAAATGATTGAGGATGCACCAGATGATATTGGTGCAGACCTAATTTGTGAAAAGGTAATGAGAGGAAATCTTCTTTCCAATAGAATTATAGGATCTAGAACTTCATTAAAAAGAATAAATAGTGACACCATGAAGGAATATGTTAGAAAAGAATATACAAAGGATTCTATCGTTGTTTCTGTGGCAGGGAATTTTGATGAAGATAAGATTTGTGCCATGGTAGAGGAAGCTTTTTCAAATTTTGAAGCAAAAAAAGAGCAAAATGAATATAAGTTAGAAAACTATAAACCTTCTAAGTTAATTAAAGAGAGAAGCATAGAGCAAACGCATCTTTTTTTAGCAACCCCAAGCATTGCTCTTCCAGATGATGATTATTACAGTATGGCAATAATAAGTAACATTATGGGAGGAAGTATGAGCTCCAGATTATTTCAATCAATAAGAGAAGAAAAAGGGCTGGCGTATTCAGTTTACTCAGGAAATCAAAGCTATCTACATACTGGCTTTTTCCAAATATATGCTGGGATTGGGCATGATAAATTAGAAGAAACTGAAGCTGAAATCAGGAATCAACTAAAGCTTTTAAAGGTAAATGGTATAAGAAAAGACGAACTTTCTAAAGCAAAAGAACAGCTAAAAAGTAGCGTTACTTTTGGGCAAGAAAGTGTAGACAGAAGAATGTATGCCATGGGAAAAAACATATTGTTTTTAGATAAGATTGAAGAGGGTAAAGAAATTATTGAGAACCTTAACAATGTATCGATGGAACAAATGGAACAGGTCATAGAACTAATTTCAGACTTTAAATCATACTCTAAGGTAGTAATAAGAGGTGAGGAATAATAATGAAGCTTAAAGTGAAAGTTTTAGGGGGAGAATTACCTTCTTATGAATCTGTTGGAGCTTCAGGACTGGATTTAAAGGCAAATATTGCGGAAAGTATAGTTTTAAAGCCAATGGAGCGAACGTTAGTTCCTACAGGAATTGCAATAGAGCTTCCGGTTGGATATGAAGCACAGGTTAGAGGAAGAAGCGGAATTGCAATAAAAAATGGGATAGGCCTTGTAAATGGAATCGGCACGATAGATTCTGATTATAGGGGTGAAATAAAAGTGATTTTAATTAATTGGGGTGAAGAGGACTACACTATAGATAGAGGGCAAAGAATTGCTCAGATGGTTATTTCAAAATTCGAGAAAATTGAAATGGAAGTGGTTCAAGACCTAGAAGAAACAAAAAGAGGAGAGGGTGGATTTGGTCACTCAGGAAAATAAGGTGAAAAATGCTATTTAGAGAAGAAGTTGAAGAGAGAGAGAAGGTTAATCTATCCGAGTTTGCAACATTAGTGGTCAATACTAGAGGCAGAGCTGTTGGAGAAGAAAAGTGCCCTTTGCGTACTGATTTTCAAAGAGATAAGGATAGGATTATTCACTCTAAGGCGTTTAGGCGGTTAATGTACAAGACACAGGTATTCTTGCCGATGGAAGAAGATCACTATAGAACAAGACTAACCCATACATTAGAGGTTTCTCAGATTGCAAGAACCATTGCAAGGGGGCTTAGACTAAATGAGGATTTAACAGAGGCAATCTCTCTAGGGCATGACCTTGGGCATACACCTTTTGGCCACTTAGGAGAGCAAAAACTAAATGAAATACATAAAAAAGGCTTTAGACATAATGAAGAAAGTCTTAGGATTGTAGATGTTTTGGAGAATGGGCATAATAAAAAAGGGTTAAACTTAACAGAAGAAGTAAGAGATGGAATACTAAATCATACAGGGTTAGGAACTCCTTTTACATTAGAAGGACAGATTGTTAAAATTAGCGATAGAATAGCATACATAAACCATGATATTGATGACGCTTATAGAAATGGTACTTTAAAGAAAGAGCAACTTCCTAAGGAAAGTATAAAGTTTCTGGGAGAAGGCCATAGCCAAAGGATTTCAACTCTGGTTTTAGATATGATAAATACAAGTAATGGAAAAGACCAGATTTCTTTAAGTGAAGAAGCCGCATATCATATGCAAGAATTAAGAACTTTTATGTTTAAGACTGTTTACTTAAACCCAAAGGTAAATAGAGGCCCACTTGAAGCAGGAGAAGGAGAAATAGTAGAGTATTTGTATGACTATTTTTTAAAAAACACATGTGAAATTTCAGAGGATATGAAATATTTAATAGATATTTACGGGGTTGAAGAAACTGTGAAAGATTATGTGGCAATGATGACAGACCGTTATGCTGTTAAAGTGTATAATAAGATAAGGTGATTAGTGAAAGAGGTTCGATGAGCAACTCAAATGTAGAAGAAGTAAAATATAGGGCAGATATTGTTGATGTAATTGGAAAGGTTGTTACCTTAAAAAAAGCAGGTTCTAATTACAAAGGCCTTTGTCCATTTCATTCAGAAAAAACCCCTTCTTTTTCAGTCTCCCAAGATAAACAGTTATTTACATGTTTTGGATGTGGGGAAAAGGGGGATGTAATTGAATTCGTAAAAAAATATTATAACTTAGAATTTCGGGAAGCTTTAGAAAAATTAGCTGAACAATATGGAGTAACGCTTACAACCCTGGGGAGCGCTGTTGAGAATAAAGAAGAATATTATGAAATAAATAAAAAAGCTGCAATTTTTTACTTCAAAGAGTTTAGAAAAACTGGCAGTCCTGGGTATAAATATATGAATGCTAGGGGCATATCTGATGAATCTTTACATACATTTGGAATTGGATATGCTGATGATAGCTGGGATAGTTTATACAACTATTTACTTGCAGAAGGTGTTTCAAAAGAAAAAATGCTTTCGCTTGGGTTAATTTCAGAAAGTAAGGGGAAATATTTTGATAAATTTAGAGGAAGGGTAATTTTTCCTATTAAAAATACAGCAGGAAAAGTTATTGGCTTTGGTGGAAGGCTTTTGGGAGATGGGAACCCTAAATATTTAAACTCACAAGAAACACCAGTTTTTCACAAAAAAAATAATTTGTATGGTTTATTTAATGGGAAAGAGGCAATTAAGAATGAAGATAGAGCAATACTAGTTGAAGGATATATGGATGTTATAGCTTTATATGATAAGGGAGTAAAAAACGTTTCAGCCTCCTTAGGTACAGCCTTAACAGAAAATCAATGTGCACTGTTAAAAAGATTTACTCCAAATATTGTTTTGGCTTATGACGCGGATCAGGCAGGCCGAAAAGCTGCTATGAGGGGGATTGAAATAATCAATCAGGTAGGAGGAAAAGGTAAGGTACTAGAAATTCCAGAGGGGAAGGACCCAGATGATTTTATAAGTAAGAATGGAGCTGCTGCATTTAAAGCTTTGATAGATAAGGCAAAGTCTTTGGGTGATTACACCTTATCACGGTTAGAGAAAGAGTACAACTTAGATGAATTGGAAGAAAAAGTTGATTTTGTTAAGGAAGTAATTAAAACTCTATCACAGCTTAGCCCAATTGAGCAGGATATGTATATAAAAAAAATATCAAGGGATTACAATATTTCCGAAGAAGCCATAAAAAAAGAGTTGGAAGATTGGATAGAAGCTAATAGCAAGAATGATAGAAGACAGAATTATACTGATCATTCCAGCAATAGAAATGCTTTTGGAGGAAATTCTAGTTCTTGGACAAAGGGACAAAGTTCTAGCAATAATTTTTGGAATACAGATAATGAGAATGATGGAGCGCCATGGATAATAGACTATGAAGATATTCCTGAAAACTGGGCATCAGATTATGAAGAGAATACAAGCTCCATAGATGAATATTATGATAGAAATTATGAAAGTAATTCTATTATAAATACTCATAATTTTAAGAATGTAAGTAGAATAGAAATTGAATTGCTAAAAATTATTTTCTCCAACGAAGACTACTATGATCAAGTGTTGGAGAAAGAAAATGCCTTTAAAAGTCTTGAAGGCAAAGAAGTGTTAGAAAATATTAGAAAAAAGAAAAATGAAGATAGAGAGATTAATATTAACTCTTTATTTAGAGATGTAAGTAGAAATTCTCAAAGAGTATTAGAAATTATAAAAAGAGAAGGATTACTTAAGGGAAATGAAGAAGAAGTTTATAATGAATGTATAGAAAAAATAAGAATAGAAAGTTTGAAACAAGAAGAAAAACAGTTATTAAGGCAGCTTGAATTGCTAGAAAAAGATGAGAATAAAAAGATTGAAGATGTTGAAGATGTAAGTAAAAAGTTGATGGTAGTTCAGCGAAACTTAAAACTTAGGAGGTAGTAATGTTATACGGTGAAGAATGGGCAAAGAAAAAACTAGAAATCAAAAGTGAAGTGAAGAAAAAAATCTCAGAAGAAAAAATGACATATGGAGAACTTACTGAATTTCTAGAGACCCAGGAATTAGATGAAGAGCAGATAAAAGAAGTTTGCGATGATATGATTGAAAGTTTTGTGGATCCTTTTTTAGACGAAAATCCCACGGATTTAGAGCTAGAAGAAATTGAAAATTCAGATGAAGATTTAAATGCTGATATTCCAGATGATAGCATAGAAACTAAAGAAAATGGAGAAAAGTATGTGGATCTTGAGGTGATAGTTACAGAAAGTAAGCCTTTGACAATTGATGATCCAGTTAGAATGTATCTAAAGGAAATTGGAAAGGTTCCACTTTTATCCAAAGATGAAGAAACTGAATTGGCAAAAAGAATGGAAGCTGGAGATGAAGCAGCGAAGGAAAAATTGTGCGAAGCAAACCTTAGGCTTGTGGTAAGTATCGCAAAGAGATATGTAGGAAGAGGAATGCTTTTCTTAGATCTTATTCAAGAAGGAAATCTAGGATTAATCAGGGCGGTAGATAAATTTGATTGGAGTAAAGGGTTTAAGTTTAGTACATACTCTACATGGTGGATTAGACAAGCAATTACTAGATCAATTGCAGACCAAGCAAGAACTATTAGAATTCCTGTTCACATGGTAGAGACAATAAATAAGCTTATGAGAGTTTCTAGGCAGTTACTCCAAGAAAATGGAACAGATGCAACTCCTGAAGAGATTGCAAAAGAAATGGAAATTTCAGAAGAAAAGGTAAGGGAAATATTGAAAATTGCTCAGGAACCTGTATCTTTAGAAACACCTATAGGAGAAGAAGAAGATAGTCATTTAGGCGACTTTATCCCTGATGAAGAAGCTTTAGCACCATCTGATGCGGCAGCATTTGCTATGTTAAAAGAGCAACTTATGGAAGTGTTAAATGAACTTTCAGAAAGAGAAAAAAATGTTCTACTACTTAGATTTGGCTTAGAAGATGGCAGATCTAGAACGCTGGAAGAAGTTGGAAAACAGTTTGATGTTACAAGGGAAAGAATCAGGCAGATTGAAGCAAAAGCTTTAAGAAAACTAAGAACGCCTAGCAAGAGTAGAAAGCTGAAGGACTTTTTGGAGTAAAGATGATAATAATTGGAGATAGAATGGAACTAATGGCAAGTATGGTATCCCCTGGAGAAACAGTTGGGGATATTGGAACTGACCATGGATTATTACCCTTAAAGCTTTGGGCAACGAAAGTTTCGCCTAAGGTGATTATGACAGATATGTCAAAGCCTTCTCTAGAAAAGGCAGAAGATAACTTTAGAACTGCCATACTTAAGGACAGCTCTTTGGATAGAAAAAATATTGACTTTAGAGTAGGAGATGGACTGCAGGTTTACGGAATAAGTGAAGTAGATGTAATAACAATAGCTGGAATGGGAGGAAGGCTTATTGTAAAGATACTTTCAGAAGATTTGGAGAAAACAAGAAGCTTTTCTAAGTTAATATTGCAACCAAGAAATGGTAGTCAAATATTGCGACAGTATTTGGTTAAACATGATTTTGAAATTGAAGAAGAAGCTTTGATAGTAGAAGGCAAGTATATTTGTGAGATAATGTGCGTAAAGCCAATTGGTAGTTGCGAAAAGGTAGCCGAAGGAAGTGCACAATATAGGATTGAAAAAGAGTTAGAGAATGATGATATACTTTGGGAAATTCCAATAGCCAAGAAAATAAGGAATAAAGACCTCTTTATAGAATTGGTAAATAGAAAAATAAAAAAGAAAAAGGAAATCCTTGTAGAACTAGATGCTAGTAAAGTAGAAGAAACAAAGAAGAGTATCCATAGGATTAACAATGAAATTGACAAGCTAAAAGGAGTATTAAATGAAATTTGATGAAATAAAAAAAATAATAGAGAATATTGCTCCTCTAGAGTATGGTGAAGACTGGGATAACACAGGGGTTCAGATTAGAACTGAGAAGAATAAAATAGAAAAAATTTTGGTAGCTATGGAAATCAATCAAAATGTTTTAGAGGAAGCAATTTCTTTGAAAGCTGATATGATTGTTACTCATCATCCCTTAGTTTTTTCTAAGATTACAACTATAGATTATAGTACTGTCCAGGGAAGATACTTAATTGAAGCTATTAAAAATGATATCTCAGTATATTCTGCACACTTGACCTTTGACAATGCTCCAGGAGGAAATAATTTTTATTTGGCAGAGCTCTTAGGTTTAAAAGGAGTAGACAATCCTAAAAAGAACCCTAAGAATCTTCCAGGCGTTATGGGGACATTAGAAGTTCCGTTAAAATTAATAGACATTTGTCAATTAATAGTGGAGAAGTGGGATATACCTAAAGAAGTTCTAAGGGTTGCTGGAGATATGGAGATGGAAATATCTAAGATAGCTCTATGTAGCGGAGCAGGAGGAGATTTAGTAAGTATAGCTGTAAAAGAAGAGTGTCAGCTGTTAATTACGGGAGATACAAAACTTCATCAAGCTCAAAAAGCCTTGGCAGAAGGAATTGCATTTATAGATGCAGGGCACTATGACACTGAGAAACAGTTCGTAGAAAATATGGCAGGCAGATTAGAGAAGAAGACTAAGGATGTAGAGATAATTAGAAGTGAGGCAAGAGTGAATCCTTTTTCTTACTTAATATAACCAGGCTTTGGAAAATTTTATTTCGATTATTTATAAGAAGAGAATATTAATTTGGGTGAGCGGGCAGTCGCGCATATATTTAGTATATGTGAGGAAAGTCCGGGCTCCACAGAGTAGGATGCCGGATAACGTCCGGCGTAGGTAACTATAGGGAAAGTGCAACAG
>CAYJHC010000065.1:0-10735 GCA_964370075.1 uncultured Oscillospiraceae bacterium
TTTATATTAGCTTGCTAATATAAATTCGCTACCTGCCATTGTGAAGCAAAGCTGAGCAATACTGGCAGAGCATACAATCCTATAAATAATCGAAACTAAGTCTTCTAAAGATTATTTATATATTAATCAATGTTATATTTAACTAGGAGGACACTCGAATAGAATAATAGCGCTATAATCTTCCGCCCCTAGAATTCTAGTCATAATACAATAGTTTTTCTAGTCTGACCATTCAAGTAACAGTTCACATACTAAAACAGGCAGATGTTCCACGTGGAACATCTGCCTGTTAAAATGGCAAATTCGATTAAATTATAAAATATTACAAAGGCTCCTTTGATGGAACCCCAGCTTTTCTCGGATAGTTCTTAGGAGTTTTCCCGATTTTTTCAATTAACACTAACACATGTTCTAAAGATCCCCCTTCTACACTTTCCTGCCACTCTGGTTTGTAAACTTGGTTCACATTTCCTTTCAAGATAGAAATTGCAGAAGTACTTAACTCTAATTCTTTATAAGCTTCAGGACCTTTATAAGCAATAAAGTGTCCCGTTGGCTTAACTAAAGGAAGACACAGTTCTGACAAAACAGACATATTCGCTACAGCCCTTGAAATTGCAATATCAAAAGAATCTCTATACTGAGGGTTTCTTCCAACATCTTCAGCTCTCCCATGAACAGTAGTCACATTATCCAACCCTAGAAATTCAGCACCCTCATCTATAATTCGTAGCCTCTTTTTTAATGAATCAACTAAAACGAACTCTTTTTCCGGAAAAACTATTGCTAAAGGGATTCCAGGGAACCCCCCTCCTGTCCCGATATCAACAATCTTATTTGAGGGTAACCTCTTTATCCAATCATAGGCTAACAAAGAATCTAAACTATGCTTTTGATCAAAGTCCTTTTCCTCCTTTATAGCAGTGAGATTAACCTTTTGATTCCATTTTAATATATGCTCCCTATATAATTGCAACTTGTTTTCTGCTATTATGGCTTTTTCAGGACCTACTCTAGCAGTCAAAAATTCTAAAATCTTACTCATCCTTATTACCTCAGTTCTAAAAACATCCTAAATTTGTAGCAAAAAGCACCTTTGTAGCTTTAAATAAACCCAAACTCCATTTTATTAATTTGCACTACTTATAAAGCAAATTACTTTTTATCTAGCAGCTTATTTGCCCTATAATTCTTTTCTAAAGTAATAAGCAAAACATTAATATCTGCGGGAGAAACACCAGAAATTCTAGCAGCTTGCCCCACAGAAACAGGCCTCAGCTCCGAAAGCTTTTGTCTGGCTTCTAAACGAAGACCGTCCATATTCTCATAATCAAGATCTGGAGAAAGGAGTTTCTCCTCCAACTTTTTAAACTTATTAATCTGCTGCAACTGTTTATCAATATATCCTTGATACTTAACTTGAACAGAAAGTTGCGAAATCACATGGTCACTAATTTCAGGCCTATCTGGATCAATCTCTTCCATATCATAATATGAAATTTCTGGTCTTCTCATTAATTCATAAAGAGAACACTTATTTTTTAATTGAGCACTATTCATCTTATCCATAAACTCCCTTATTTCAGAAGGAAGTACAACAGTCTCTTTCAATCTTGCTTCTTCAGTTTCAACATCTATTTTTTTTTGTAAAAATCTGTCATATCTGTCATTTTGAACTAATCCAACCTGAAAACCCTTTTCAGTAAGCCTTAAATCTGCATTGTCCTGCCTTAAAACAAGCCTGTATTCCGCTCTGCTGGTCATAATTCTGTAAGGTTCATTAGTACCTTTAGTCACCAAATCGTCCAATAGAACGCCAATATAAGCCTCACTTCTGTCCAAAACGAAAGATTTTTTTTCATTTATCTTACAGTGGGCATTAATTCCTGCCATTAAACCCTGTGCTGCTGCTTCTTCATATCCTGAACTTCCATTAAACTGTCCTGCACAAAAAAGATTTTCAACAGCTCTTGTTTCTAAATTCATTTTTAAGCCAAGAGAATCTATGCAGTCGTATTCAATAGCATATGCAGGCCTAGAAATTTCTAAATTTTCTAATCCTGGAATTGTTTTATAAAACTCTAGCTGAACTTCTTCAGGCATACTTGATGACATTCCTTGCAAATATACTTCGCTAGTATATGCGCCTTCTGGCTCACAAAAAAGTTGATGCCTATCTTTATCGGCAAACCTATTTACCTTATCCTCTATTGAAGGGCAATACCTAGGACCAACGCCTTCAATTAGTCCACCATAAAGAGCAGACTTATCCATATTCCTTCTAATAACATTATGAGTATTTTCATTTGTATAAGTTAACCAACATGAAACCTGCTCTTTATCCAGCTTATCATTCATAAAAGAAAAAGGTGTTACTTTTTCATCTCCCTTTTGCTCTTTCATTTTATCATAGTTTAATGAATGTGCTAGTACTCTAGCTGGAGTTCCAGTCTTAAACCTCCTCAAAGGAAGGCCTAAGTCTTCTAAGCACTCAGAAAGGTAATTAGCAGGTGCTAAACCATTAGGGCCACTAGAATGAACACTGCTCCCAATGAATACCGTACTCCTCAAAAAAGTACCAGTGCAAAGTATTACTGCCTTTCCATTATATATACTTCCTGTAGCAAGCTTTACTCCTGTCACTTTCTTAAAATTTTCTTCTTCAACATAATTTAGAGAAACAACTTCCCCTTGTTTTAGATGTAGATTCTCTTGTTCCTCCAAAGTTTTCTTCATTTCTAAATGATAAAGGGCTTTATCTGCCTGTGCTCTGAGAGAATGAACCGCCGGGCCTTTTCCAGTATTAAGCATTTTGCTTTGAATATATGTTTTATCAATATTCAATGCCATCTGTCCACCTAAAGCATCTATTTCTCTAACTAAATGTCCCTTGCCGGTTCCTCCAATTGAAGGATTACAAGGTAAACTAGCTACCGAATCCAAATTTATAGAAAGAAGCAAGGTTTTCTCTCCTAAACGAGCAGACGCTAATGCTGCCTCACAACCTGCATGGCCTGCGCCAATTACTATAATATCATATTCATCTATTAATACATCTTTACCTATCATATTTTTTCCCTTACAAATATTCTCTTTATTATTTCATATATTAAAATATTACAAACAAAAGAACCTCTACACAAAATCAAATTAGTAAACATCCAAACATAAATAGTTTTATACAGTTCTAAAGTTACTTTCCTAAACAGAACCTTTCGAAAACTTCATTAATTATATCTTCTGAAACCGTTTCTCCTATAATTTCTCCAAGCGTTTCATAAGCTCTCTTCACATCAATTTCTAAAAACTCTAAAGGCTCATTTAATCTAACTAGATTTGCTCCATCAGATAGATCTTGATCTGCATCCTTTAATAACTTTTCATGTCTAGCATTTGTAACTAGTAAACTATTCTTTTGGTAAACTTCTCCACCATAAACAATCCTCTTTAGTTCATTCTCCAAAGCTTCTACACCATTATTCTCAATTAAAGAAGTTTCAATAACCTTACTATCACAATTAACATCAATTATATCTTTCTCAGAAACTACTAAACTCAAATCAGCCTTATTTAAAAGAACTATAGATTTTCTTCCTTTTAACATATTTAATATATCTAAATCATTTTGGCAAAGCTTTGTACTTCCATCTATTACAAATAAAACTAGATCTGCACTGTTAAAAACTTCTTTTGTTTTTTCTATGCCTATTTTCTCAATTTGATCATTCGTTTCCCTTATACCTGCTGTATCAATTAATTGCACTGGAATTTCTCCAATGCTAACTTGCTCTAAAATTGTGTCTCTAGTTGTTCCAGGAATATCCGTAACAATGGCCCTATTTTCTTTTAATATTACATTCATTAAAGAGGATTTACCTACATTTGGCTGTCCTACTATAGCTACTTTTAAACCTTCCCTTATTATTTTACCCGTGGAAAAAGACTTCAGTAGATTAGAAACTCTTTCTTTTTCTGCAAGTATATCTCTTTCTAAATCCGCATAAACAATCTCTTCAATATCTTCATCTGGGTAATCAATATTTACAGTTATATTCACCAACACATTTACTAAGCCTTCTCTAATAGAAATAATTTCTTTAGACAACGATCCTTCTAACTGTGAAATCGCAACTTCATAGGTTTTTTCAGTCTTCGCTTTAATTAAATCAATAACGGCTTCTGCTTGAGAAAGGTCAATTCTTCCATTTAAGAATGCTCTCTTTGTAAACTCTCCCCTATCTGCTAATTCTGCACCATTTTCCAGAACCAAATCTAGTACTTTTTTTAAAGAAACTATACCTCCATGGCAATTTATTTCAACAACATCTTCTCTAGTATAAGTAGCAGGAGCTTCCATAAAAACAGTCATGACCTCATCAACTCTCTCTGATGTTATAGGATTAATAATCTCTCCATAAGTAAGCCTCCTATTTTCTAAAACCTGATTTCCCTTAGGTTTAAATAATTTTTCAATTATTTCCCTAGATTCTAATCCGCTAATCCTTATTATGCCTATTCCCCCTTCACCAAAAGGGGTAGCAATAGCTGCAATAGCCTTTTCCATTAAACACTCCTTTAAATATATCTAAATTTATCAATGAAGATAAAAAAATTACAAAATTAACTATGTCTACAACCATAATATAACATAAAAACATATAGTAATAAACTATAAATCATATAATAAAAAATAGCTACGAATCAACTATACAATTTCATGAAATATTAAGAAAGACCCGTGAAAACACGGGCCTTAATAGAGTCTTTATTTTAATGTGATTACTACCCTTCTATAAGGTTCTTCACCTATACTCTTTGTAATTACCTTATCATTCTCAGAAAGCTTAGCATGTATTACTTTCCTTTCATAAGGATTCATTGGTTCAAGTTTAACACTTTTTTTAGTTCTGATAGCTCTTGATGCTAATCTTTCTGCTAAATTTTCTAGTGTTTTTTCTCTCTTTTCTCTATAATTTTCCGCATCTATAACAACACGTACATAATCTTTTTCACCTTTATTAACAACTAAGCTTGTTAAATACTGAATAGAGTCTAAAGTTTGTCCTCTTTTACCTATAATTGTTCCAGTCCCTGGCCCTTCAATATAAATAAACAAACATTCATTATTGCCCTCTGCATTAGCTGACACTTCTACTCCCATTTTTTTAGTTAACTCATTAATAAAGTCAAGTCCGGCGTGTTCAGTAATAGGTGCTAAATCTTCTGGCTTATCTAACGCAATGCTAGCAGCCTTAAAATAATTATCTTTTACTATAGTCTCTTTCTTAGCTTCTACAGGCTCTTTTTCATTTGTAGTCTCTTCCACCTTAATTTCTAAAGGTTCTTCTTCAACTACTTCAGCTTCTGCAACTGCTTTTTTCTCAACTCTCACTTTGGCAAGTTTAGAACCAATTCCTAGAAAACCCTTTAAAGGCTCCTCTAGTACAATTACATTTACCTCATCTATAGAAACTTTCAGATCTTTTAATGCTAGCTCTGTTGCAGTTGCAACGTCATTGCCCCACTTTTCTGAAAAATCCATTGATTATTTCCTCTCTATTTCTTATTTTTTTTCTTTTTAGCTTGCTCTTCTTTCATTTCTCTTCTAACTTTATTTAAATGGAAATTAAATAAAATTTGAACTACCTGTCCGAAGAACCAATATAGAGCCAAACCTGCTGCAAAATTTCTAGCCATGAGCACAATCATCACTGGGAAAAAGTACTTCATCATTGCAGCCATTCCGCCCATTCCTGGTTGACCGTCCATTCCCGCCATGGTATGTTTAGAAGTTTGTGAAAATGCAATAAAAGTTCCTATTCCAGCTAATATTGGTAAAATCCAAATATCTGGTTGACTTAAATCTGCTACCCACAAAAATGATTCGTGAGAAGCAAATATCATTTCTTCATTGCCTTCAAACACAGCCTTAGGATCTCTTAATAAACTAAATAAACCAAATATAATTGGCATCTGAATTAAAATTGGAAGGCAACCAGCAGCTGGATTTATTCCTTCTTCCTTATATAATTCAGACATTTTTTGATTCATTAAAGTCTTATCATGTGCATACTTTCTTTGGATATCTTGCATTTGCGGTCTAAAATCACCCATTTTTGCTGTTGACTTAATTTGCTTTAGATATAATGGATATAAAGCAGCTTTTACTATAAACGTTAACGCCATAATAGAAAGACCATAATTTCCAATTAATCCATACAAAAATTCAAGTATATAGCCAAGAGGTGCTGCAAATAAATTGATAAATCCGTCCATTCATTTCCTCCAATAAATAATATGAATTAAGGAACCGGATCATACCCTCCAGGATTAAATGGATGACATTTCACTATCCTTTTTACTCCCAAAATACTTCCTTTAAAAAATCCATATTTTTTCAATGCTTCTACAAAATAAGCTGAGCAGGTAGGATAAAACCTACAACTACCTGGTAATAATGGAGAAATTATCTTTTGATAAATTCTAATAATAAAAATCAAAATATGACTCATTATTTTTTTCCAACCTTGCTTCTTCTAATTGCCGAATGCATTGACTTTTGTACATCATCTTTTTTGACGCCATTTATACTATTTCTAGCAATAAATATAACATCATAACCTTTTAGTCTATCCACATCAATAGTTCTAAAACTTTCTTTCATTAATCTTCTAGCTCTATTTCTATGAACACTATTTCCTACTTTTTTGCTAGCTAAAAAAGCTTTTCTATTATAACTAAGACCATTTTTCTTTAAAAAAACTACAACGTATTTGTCTCCAATAGACTGACCTTTTTTATAAATTATTTGGAAATTTTTGTTTCCTCTTAAAATTTCCTTTTTTAGCATATTAGCTCCTAATTCTATAACTAAAATTAATTAAGCAGTTAAAGCTTTTCTTCCTCTTAACCTTCTTCTCTTAAGTACGTTTCTCCCAGATTTAGTTTTCATTCTTTTTCTAAATCCATGCTCTTTTGATCTCTGTCTCTTTTTTGGCTGAAAAGTTCTTTTCATAATACTATATCTCCTTTCTTCTACATAGTTATAATTGCTACTCTAAATTTCAATGTAGCATACATACCCGTTAATTATATTATTTTATATGATTACTGTCAATGAAAACTATATTTATTTAACATTAATAGTATTTTTTTTAAAAAATAATTTAAAAATACCCTATTAAATATCTATATATAGTATATTGTTTAAATTGTTAACATATTTATCCACTTATTGTGGATAACTTTCTAAAATTATTTTATTTTCAAAAAAGTTTTTATCACTTGACCTGTGGATAACTAAAATGTATTATATTATTACATAAACAAGAAGAGGGGTTTTAATAAATGAGTTCATTAAATAAAAAATGGCAAAAAACGTTAGAATTAATAAGAAGTGAAGTTTCAGAAATAAGTTTTAATACTTGGTTTTCTGATTTAAACTTATTAACAGTTGATGAAAAAACAGATACACTATATCTTGAGTGTGCTGAACTATTTAAACTAGAAATATTACAAACTAGATACATGGAAACTATAAAAAAATCAGTTTCCTTTATTTTTGGTAAAGTCTACGAAATTGAAATACTACTAAAAGAAGAAAAACAAGAAATTGAAAAGGAAAAAATTAATGAACAAAATTCTTTAATGCAAGACTTTTCTAGTGAATTTTATTTTAATCCAAGATATAATTTTGAAAATTTTATAGTCGGAAAAAATAATGAATATGCACATGCAGTAGCTTTAGCAGTAGCAGAAGCTCCCTCTAAAATATACAATCCTTTATTTATTTATGGATCTTCTGGTTTAGGTAAAACTCACCTATTACATGCTATAGGTCACTATATATTAGAAACAACAAAATTAAAAGTACTATATGTTTCTTCTGAAATGTTTACATCTGAACTCATTAATTCTTTAAGAGATACTAATAGCAAAGTTAAATTAAAAAACTTTAAGAAAAAATATAGGAATATTGATGTTTTATTAATTGATGATATACAATTTTTAGAAGGCAAAGATGCAACACAAGAAGAATTTTTTCATACCTTTAATCATCTTCATGACTTAAATAAACAAATAATTATATCTAGTGACAGGCCTCCTGTTAAATTAGAAAGTTTAGACGATAGATTAAGAAGTCGGTTTGCATGGAATATAGTAGCAGATATAAAACCTCCAGATTATGAAACGCGGGTAGCAATATTTACTAAAAAAGTAGAAATGGAAGGAATTGAATTAAATGAAGATATTTTATCTGTTGCTAATTTAGTTGCTGAAAAAATAAAATATAATATTAGGGAATTAGAAGGAGCATTTACGCGAATAATAAGTTTTTCAACACTTCTAAAAAGGCCAATAAATCTTGCTCTAGCTAGGGAAGTACTAAAAGATATTTTTAATACAACAGAATCCCAAATTACTATAGAATCAATAAAAAGACAAGTTTGTAAATATTTTTCTGTTACATTAAAAGATATGGATTCAAATAAAAGAACTAAAAATATTACTGTTCCTAGGCAAATAGCAATGTATTTATCTAGAGAACTCACAGGAGAATCCCTCCCTAAAATAGGAGAACACTTTGGAGGAAGAGATCATTCAACCGTAGTTCATTCTTGTAGAAAAATATCACAAGAAATAATTAAAGATGAAGAAATCAATAATTATGTTTCAGAATTAATGAAAATAATAAAAGAAGAATAGTTATAAATTATGATATGTTAATAACTTTAATAAAAAAAACTACTTACCAACAGCTTTATTAACATCAATACAAGTTCAAATACTAACAAAATATAATGTTTTAAACATATAAACAATACCTACTACTATTAATACAAAAAATAAATAAAAAAGAAGGAGTCCAAAATGAAATTTTCTGTTGACCAACAAGTATTATTAAAAAAATTAAATATAGTTTCTAAAGGTGTATCACAAAAAACTACTATGGAAATATTAAAAGGAATATATTTAGAAGCAAGTGAAGAAGGAGTTTTAAAATTAACTGCTTCAGACATGGATTTTAGTGTAGAAAGTACTTTAGCGTGTAATGTGGAAATACCAGGTACTGCATTATTAAATGCAAAAAAACTTTTAGATATAGTTAGATCACTTGATTCAGAAGAAATATTATTTAATTTAAATGATAATGAAATAATTTATATAAAAACACCAACTTTTGAAATAGAAATTCCAACTTTAGACAAAGATGAATTTCCTAATATTGGTGATGTAGAAGGAATATCATCATCTATTAATTTTGATAAAGAAGTTTTAAAAGAAATGATTAAGAAAACAGAATTTGTTACAAGTCTAGATGAAAGCAAAGGAGTAATGGTAGGTGTTAACTTTGAAATAGAAAAAGATAAAATAAATGTAGCTGCTTTAGATGGTTTTAGAATGTCATTAGTTACAGAAAATATAGTAAGTGAAAAAACTCAAAATATAATAATTTATGGGAAAATTATTAAAGAAATTTATAAAATAATAACAGAAATTGAAGATTATGATAATGTTAATTTAATTATTGGTGAAAATAAGGCAGTATTTAATATAAAAGAAACTAGAATAATTACCAGACTTATGGAAGGAGAATTTATAGATTATAAAAGAATTTTTCCAACTGAAATACTTACAAGTGTAATAGTTAGTAAAAATGAGCTAATAAAATCATTAGAAAGAGCTGATCTTGCAACTAGGGATAGCAAGGATAATGTAGTTAAATTAAATATAAAAGAAAATATAATGATAATAACTGCAAAGTCTGAAGAAGGAAGCGCTAAAGCTGAATTATTAATGGAAAAAGAAGGAGATGATATAGAAATAGGATTTAATAGCAAATATTTAAAGGAAATGCTAAAAAGAATAGATGAAGATAATATTAGATTAAATTTTACAAATAATCTATCACCTTGTCCAATAAAAGAAGTAGAAGGAGATAGCTTCAAGTTTTTATTACTTCCAGTAAGGATAATTCATTAAAAAATGTATATAAATAGTATTAATTTAAAAAATATAAGAAACTACGAAGATGAGTATATAGAATTTAATAAAAATATTAATATAATTTTGGGAAAAAATGGACAGGGAAAAACTAATTTAATTGAATCTATATATGTTGCAGCTTTTTCAAAATCCTTTAGAACAAATAATGAAAAGGAAATAGTTGGATTTGGAAAAGAAGTAGGAAATATAGAAGTAAATTATTGTAAGGAAGAAGAATTACAGAATATAGAATATTATATTAATAATTTAGGAAAAAAAAATGTAAAAATAAATGGATTAAAAATTGAAAAAATTAGAGATTTATTAGGAAATTTATTAGTAGTGGTATTTTATCCAGATGACCTGAAAATTGTAAAAGAAGATCCAGAAAAAAGAAGAGGTTTTATGGACAGAGAATTATGTCAATTAAGCCTTTCATATTTAATAGATTTACAAAATTATAAAAAAACTTTACTACAAAGAAATAAATATTTAAAAGAAACAAATATAAATAAAGAAATATTGGAAGTTTGGGATTTAAGCCTTTGCGAGCATGGAAATAAAATAATAAAAAAGAGAAAAGAATTTGTAAAAAAATTAAATGGTATCAGTGGGAAAATTTATAATAGCATAAAGAAGGAAGAGGTTTTAAAATTAAAATACGAAAGTAATATAAAAGATAATGAAGATTTTTATAATGTTCTAAAAGATAATTATGAAAAAGATATTAATAATAGAACAACTTTAA
>CAYJHC010000065.1:10755-11168 GCA_964370075.1 uncultured Oscillospiraceae bacterium
GATGATGTTTTATCTGAATTAGATGAAGAAAGACAGCAGTTAATTGTAAAAAATCTAAAAGATGTTCAGCTATTTATTACAACCACAAATATATCAAATAGCATATTAGAAAATTTGAGAGGTAATGATAAAGTTTTTATTATACAAAAAGGAAAGTTATTGAGAAAGGAATAGGGATGAGTAAAAAAAGAGAAATGCTAGGAAGTAGAATTGGTTTCTTATTTTTATCAGCAGGTTGTGCTATAGGAATAGGAAATGTATGGAGATTTCCATATATAACAGGTGAATATGGTGGGGGAGCTTTTGTTCTTATATATTTATTGTTTTTATTTATATTAGGTGTACCAATATTAGCCATGGAATTTGCTGTAGGTAGAGCAAGTAAAAAAAGCGTTATTGGGTCATTTAAAGAA
>CAYJHC010000066.1:0-10933 GCA_964370075.1 uncultured Oscillospiraceae bacterium
CTAAGGCAATAGGAAGAGAAATTGCTACACCAGAAGAAGCTGCAAAAATGATGAGCGTAGAGAAAAGACTACCTCAATGGGGAGAGTAGTATGAAGAAGAAGGTAATGACAGCTGAAGAAGCCGTTGCTTCTATCCAAGACGGAGCCACAATAATGGTCGGAGGATTTATGTCATGTGGCTCGCCAGAAATCGTTATAGATGCTCTAGTGAAAAAAGGAGTAAAGGATTTAACGGTAATCGGAAATGATGCGGGTGTACCTGAAAGAGGAATTGGTAAACTAGTTTCAGCAGGAATGGTAAAAACAATAATAGCTTCTCATGTAGGCCTAAATAGGGAAGTTGGGGAAAGAATGAATGCTGGCACATTAGAATGCATATTGGTACCCCAAGGAACATTGGCTGAAAGAGTAAGAGCTGGAGGAACAGGTCTTGGAGGGATTTTGACTCCTACAGGAGTAGGGACTATAGTTGCAGAAGGAAAAGAAGTAATAACGGTAAAAGGAAAAGACTATCTTTTAGAAGAGCCAATTAGGGCGGATTTTGCGCTTATTAGAGGGTCAAAGGTAGATGAAAGTGGAAACGTAACATATAATGGCTCTACGGTAAATTTCAATCCATTGATGGCGATGGCAGCTGATAATGTAATAGTAGGAGCCTGTGAGGTTGTAAAGGTTGGAGAACTTCACCCTAATGCAGTTACTACACCAGGAATATTTGTAGACGCAATTGTAGAAGGAGAAAAAGCATGGGAACTGTAGATCCGAAAATAACTATTGTAAAAAGGGTAGCGAAGGAGCTAAAAGACGGTGATGTTGTAAATCTAGGGATTGGGATGCCTACTTTGGTAGCTAATCACCTTCCAGAAGGAGTGGAGATAATATTACAATCAGAAAACGGAATTATGGGAATGGGCCCTGCTGCAGAAGAAGGAAAAGAAGATGTAGATCTTATTAATGCAGGGGCACAATATGTTACATTAGCACCGGGAGCTATGTGCTTTGATAGTGCCATGTCCTTTGGAATAATTAGAGGAGGTCATGTAGATGCTACAGTACTAGGAGCCTTGCAAGTAGATGAAAAAGGGAACATTGCTAATTGGATAGTTCCTGGGAAAATGGTGCCAGGTATGGGAGGCGCTATGGACCTAGTAGTAGGGGCAAATAAAGTGATTGTTTCTATGCTACATACACAAAAAGGAGCTCACAAAATACTTAAAGAGTGCACATTGCCACTAACGGCAGTAGGGGCTGTAGACATTATAGTAACAGAAATGGGCGTAATGGAGATTACAGAAGAGGGATTACTTCTTACAGAATTACACCCTGATTATACACTAGAGGAAATTCAGGCAGCAACAGAAGCTAATTTGATAATTAGTCCAAACCTAAAAGCTATGGACTAAAACCATTAATGCTATACTTAATTTGATTTAAACAAGGTGCTTTGGCAGAAGACAGAGTACCTTGTTTTTTCGTCGATATTTTATATTGCCTAGATTGCTATACTCTATTGATAAATACAATACAAAGATAGTATAATTAGTAAGGAATTAGGTGATAATCAAAAATTAGAAAGTAATAGTGAAAATGATTTGAAAAACAGAGATTATTCGAACACAGTTTATACTAGATAATTAAAAAAGCGAGTAATTTATTAACATAAAAAATGTGAACACATCTATAATAAATAGCGAAAAGGAGAGGAATTCATAAACATGAAAAAATTTGGAGACATATTTAAAAAGAAAGAGGCGTCGATTACCGAAGAGCCTATATTCTTTGAAACAAACCCTGAAGCAAAGGACGGTCAAGAAAAATGTCCTAAATGTGGAGCAACCGATATATCTTTGAACATTAACACTAAGATGTTAAGATGTAATTTCTGCAGACATGAATTTGAAGCAGAAAAAGCTACTGGAATAGAAAAGGATGTTAGTAAGATAAAGGGGATAAATATAGGAGCAGGGGCGAAAAATATAGAGTCGGATGTTGATAATGTCATCACTCTTAAATGCCAAAGCTGCGGCGCAGAAGTCGTAATTGATACAGAAGAAGCTACTCAATCTCGATGCCATTGGTGTAGAAACACTTTATCAATAAATCAAAAAATTCCTAATGGAACCATACCAGATGTAGTGCTTCCTTTCTCTGTTAAGAAAGAGGATGCGCAGGCGGAGATTGAAAAATTTGTTAAAGAAAGAAGTTTCTTTGTCAATTCTAATTTTAAGAAAGAATTTACTGCAGAGAATATTTTAGGAGTATACTTGCCTTATATGATTGTAGATGTTAATGCACATGTTGCATTAACAGGGAAAGGTGAACACCTGACAAAGGAATATACTGAAGGCTCTGGAGATGATAAAGATACATACTACGATGCAGACCTTTATAATGTTGAGAGGGAATTTGATATTCATATTGATGATCTTACTGTTGAATCAAGCGAAGAAAAGTTAAACAAAAAGAAGAGGAGTGTAACCAATAACATAATTAATTCGATAATGCCTTTCGATACCCAAAATGCATTAAAGTGGAACGCAAATTACCTAAAAGGATTTACGTCAGAAAAGAGAAATGTTAATGTGGATAATCTTACTCCTTTAATAGAAAAACAAGCCAAAGATGTAGCAAGACACAAGGCTAACTCAACCTTAAATCACTACGACAGAGGCGTGAAATGGGATAAGGAATCTATTGAAATTCATGGACAACAATGGGTAGCCGCATACCTACCTGTTTGGATTTATAGTTATCATGAAAAAAAGGTAGGGGGTAACAGGCTTCATTATACTGCAGTAAATGCAAGAACAAAAGAGACTATGGGCAGTGTTCCCTTAAATGTGGGAAAGTTAATCTTTTTCTCTATACTTGTAGTGCTTGCAGGATTTATATTAGGGGCTGTAGCGGGACTGATTGTTCAAGACCCACTTTGGGTTGGACTGGCAGTTGGAGGAGCCTGTGGGCCAATATTCTTTTGGCAACAGTATAAGCGTTATCGAAATACAGGGGAAAGACACTATCATGAACTAGAAACAAAATCTAAAATGAAAAATTTACGGAAGGTTGATGAGTTTGTTAAACACCAAAAGAGGCTGAGTGATGAGTATATTAAAGGTCGAAACAATACCTCTGTAAAAGGTAAATGATGGAAATAACTGACAATCAAAAATACTCGCAAGTTTACTTGTGAGTATTTTTATTTAGATAAACTTTTTTACAGATAGCAACACTAGTTGGTTACTCTGCTGGTATTGTACTTGAAGATGATATGCAGTCTAATACGCCATCTACATCCTCAAATAAGAAGGATACATTACCATCTGTGTCACTTGCTTGGTAGTAGTAGCTCATAGTTGTGTCGTCTGAATCTTCCTCATCTTTCATTGGTTCTTGACCACCAAAGGCTTCTACAACTTGATCATAATCCATGTCGAGGAAAGAAACTTCAGCATCAGCTCCAGTGTGAGTATCATAAACGGCGCGTAATTCAGAAGCTGTCATACCCCCAGCTGCACTTCCGCCATCGCCACTATCTTCGCTATCCCCACCGCCACAAGCCGCTAATGCAAATACCATTGTTAAAGTTAGTAAAACTAGCCCTATTTTTTTAAAGTTCTTCATTTTAATTACCATTCCTTTCTGAGGTTTTGTCGGTTTTGCTTTAGTAAAATTGATGTTGCTTAAGCTTCAAAGGTGCAAAACTCGTATTTAAAATATTCTATTTTAAATTGTGAAAAATCCTATCTTCACACTAACCTCCATATTAAATCCCTTATAATTAACTTGCTTTGAGTTTACCATAGCTGAGGAATGTTGAGAATGTGCCAAGTAGCACATTTATTTGATTTAACCCTGGAGTCCAGTTTATATGGATAAAGAGAAATGCAGCTAACTGGCATAAATTTTAGGTGAATTTTACAACTATTGGGGTGCATCTTATTTTCACCTATTGACAGTTTTAGAAAGGTATGTTAATATGAGGAATATTTAATATATTAAACCGTTGAAGTGGAGATAAAAATAAGAAAAGAACTCACAGAGAGTCAGGGGTGCTGGAATCCTGATAGTAACTGCTTATTAAATGGACCACTGAGGGCTTGGTCAAAAGGAGAAATCCCTAGTATTCCAGGACGTGTTGGCTTACGTAAGTAGCCGGAAATGTGATGGCATTTCGCTAAGTGTGTGAATTTTATTTACAAATCAAGGTGGTACCGCGGGTGTTTAGTATTCTCGTCCTTGACAGGTTAATTCCTGTCAAGGACTTTTTTGTTTTGGCTAGGAGAGTGAGTGTATTTAAGGAGGAACTATTATGGCTTATTACCCAAATTTAGAGCAAATGAAAGAGATGCTAAAAGAGGCTGATTACAAATCAATCCCTGTGACTTTATCTTTTTCTTTGAATGTGAAAACTATGGATATTTATAGAAAATTGAAACATATCAGTGAAAATGTATTTATTTTAGAATCTTGTGAGGATAGAGAAAATCTTGGAAGGTATAGCTTCCTAGGATATGATCCGATTCTAGAAATAACTGCAAAAGATAACCATATCAAGATAAATTCTGCATTGTCTTTTGAAATTAAGGATACCTCTCCGCATAAATACATTAGACAAATTTTAGATGAGTACAAAAGCCCTAAGTTAGAGAACCTGCCCCCTTTTACGGGAGGACTTGTGGGGTACTTCTCATATGACTTTATTAAATACAGCATACCTAAACTAAAACTAAATGCAGAAGATGATGAAAATTTTAATGATGTAGATTTAATGCTCTTTAATAAACTTATTGCAGTGGATAATGTAGAAAACAAACTAATATTTATTATAAATATTAAAACTGATGAGCTTGAAAAAAACTATAACAAAGCTGCAAGTGAGATTCGTAATATGATGACAATGATGCTTTCAGGAGAGCTTGCAAAAGAAGAAAAGGGAACACTCTTATCTGAATTCAAAGCAACTTTCAGTAAAGAGGAGTTTTGCGAAATGGTTGAAAAAGCAAAAAAATATATATATGAGGGTGATATTTTCCAGGTGGTACTTTCAAACAGGCTTAGCGCAGATTTTAAAGGAAGCCTCATTGATGTTTATGAAAAGCTCAGGAGCCAAAATCCATCGCCATATATGTTTTACTTTTCTAGTAAAGACATCGAAATGGCAGGTGCATCTCCTGAAACTTTGGTAAAAGTTTTGGATAAAAAAGTGATGACATATCCTCTTGCTGGAACACGAAAGAGGGGGAAAACAGAACAAGAGGATTTAATCCTTGAAAAGGAATTGCTGGCAGATGAAAAAGAGGTTGCAGAGCATAATATGCTTGTAGACCTAGGAAGAAATGATATTGGGAAAATTAGTGAGTTTGGAACAGTTAATGTAGAAGATTATATGAAGATACTGAAATTCTCGACAGTCATGCATATAGGATCCACGGTTACGGGAGTTGTTAAAGGCGATAAAGATGCCTTAGATGTAATTGATGCAATTCTTCCAGCAGGAACATTGTCAGGAGCGCCAAAAATTCGTGCCATGGAAATTATCGATGAACTAGAAAAAGAAAAAAGAGGAATTTACGGTGGAGCCATTGGATATTTGGACTTTAGTGGAAATATCGATACCTGCATCGCAATAAGACTCGCTTTTAAGAAAAACGGAAAAGTTTTTGTTCGCTCAGGTGCAGGGATTGTAATGGATTCAGATCCTATAAGCGAATATGAAGAATGTATAAATAAAGCAAAATCAGTAGTATCTGTATTGGAGGGAAAAAAATGATTTTAATTATTGATAATTATGATAGTTTCTCCTATAACTTATATCAAGCGATAGGTGAAATAAAGAGGGATGTAAAAGTTATAAAAAATGATGAAATGACAGTTGATCAGATAGACGAATTGGCACCGACCCACATCATTTTATCCCCAGGACCTAAAAGGCCTAAGGATGCAGGAGTTTGTCTTGAAGTTATAAAAAAGCTGCATACAAAGTATCCTATACTTGGAGTTTGCTTAGGCCATCAGGCAATTTGTGAATCATTTGGAGCAACAATTAGTTATGCAAAAGAGGTTATGCATGGGAAACAATCTAAAATTATAACTAGAACAAGCAGGATATTTAAAGGAGTGACAGGTGAAATTTTAGTAGCAAGATATCACTCTTTGGCAGCGTTAGAAAGTACTATGCCAAGCGAATTGTTGGTAACTGCCACTACAGAAGACCATGAAATTATGGCAGTTGAACACATAAAATATCCGATTTTTGGAGTTCAGTTTCATCCTGAATCAATACTAACTCCTTGCGGAAAAACATTAATTAAGAATTTTTTGGAGGTGAATCATGATTAAAAAAGCTATATTTAAGTTGCTAAATAAGGAAAATTTAACGGCAGAGTTAGCATATGATGTCATGGATGAAATCATGAGTGGCAAGACCTCGGATGTTCAAATAGGATCCTATTTAACAGCACTTGCAATGAAAGGTGAAACTATTGATGAGATTGTCGCTTCTGCAAAAAACATGCGTACACATGCCACAAAACTATTGAATGACAAAGATGCACTTGAAATTGTTGGTACAGGTGGTGATAGTTCAAATTCATTTAATATTTCAACAACATCTGCAATAGTTTTAGCAAGCGCCGGAGTTCCTGTTGCAAAGCATGGTAACAGAGCGGCTTCAAGCAAATGCGGCTCTGCGGATGTTTTAGAGGCGCTAGGTGTGAAAATAGATATTGCGCCTGAAAAAAGTATGGAACTTCTTGATGATATAGGGATTTGCTTTCTTTTTGCACCACTATATCATAGTGCAATGAAGAATGTTGCCCCTGTGCGAAGAGAACTGGGAATTAGGACAATTTTTAATATTTTGGGACCACTTTCTAATCCATTAGGTGCAAGTATGCAGCTTATGGGGGTCTATGATGAGAGCCTTGTAGAACCACTTGCAGAAGTTTTGACAAGGCTTGGTGTTAAACGTGCTATGGTAGTTTATGGCACAGATGGATTGGATGAAATATCGATTTCTGCACCTACAAAAGTTTGTGAAATTAGAGGTGGTTGGTATAAAACCTATGAAATAGATCCAGTAGAACATGGACTTTCTTTATATGATAAATCAGATTTGCTAGGAGGCACTGCAGAAGAAAACGCTGAAATTACACGAAAAATTTTAATGGGAGAAAAGGGTGCTAAACGCGATGCAGTAGTTTTAAACTCAGCAGCAGCATTATACATTTCTAGAGAGGACTTGACCTTAAAGGAGGCTATTGTAGAAATTGAAGAAATTTTGGACAGCGGAAAAGCAATGATAAAACTAGAAGAATTCATTAAGTTTTCAAACAGTCAGGAGGAAAAGTTTTGATTTTAGATGAACTTGCACAATTTGCAAAAATAAGAGTCTTAGAAGAGAAAAAAATTACAAGCTTGGAGGATATAAAAACTCAAGCATTAAACCTACCTAAAGGTGATTTTAGGTTTGAAAAAGCATTAAGCTCTGATTTTCCAAGCCTTATATGCGAGGTAAAGAAAGCTTCACCTTCAAAGGGAATTATTTCGGAAGAATTTCCATATTTGGATATAGCTACTGACTATGAAAAAAGCGGAGCTAATTGTATTTCTGTGCTTACTGAGCCAAAGTGGTTTTTAGGTAGTGATGAAATATTTAGAGAAATCAGAAAAAAAGTTGACCTTCCTATGTTAAGAAAAGACTTTACCGTTGATGAATATCAGATTTATCAGGCAAAAGTTATGGGTGCAGATGCGGTGTTATTAATTGTTTCGATCTTAAGTGAAGGGCAGATTATAGAGTACTTAGAAATTTGTGATAACATAGGAATATCAGCACTGGTTGAAACCCATGATGAAAGTGAAATTTCAATTGCTAAAAAATGTGGGGCTAGAATAATTGGAGTTAACAACCGAAACCTAAAAGACTTTACTATAAATTTGAATAATTCAACGGAGCTAAAAAGTTTTATTCCAAGTGACGTAATTTATGTTGCGGAAAGTGGAATTTCAACACCTGAAGCTGGAATTAACCTTGTGAAAAACGGCGCGAATTCCCTTTTAATAGGTGAGGCTCTAATGCGCTCTGAGAATATAGAGCATTTTATTCAAGAAATTAAGGAGTATGATTATGAGCAAAATTAAGGTTTGTGGCCTTTTTCGTGAACTAGACATAGAATATGTTAATAGCACAAAACCAGATTTTGCAGGATTTATAATAGACTTTCCTAAAAGTCATAGAAGTATAAGTTTTGAAATGGCCAAACATTTAATTTCGAGGTTAGACAAAGATATAAAATCTGTCTGTGTTTTCGTAAATAAACCAATTGAGTATATAGAAAAATTTACAGGGGTTTGCGATATTATTCAGTTTCATGGTGATGAGGACAATGAATTCATTGAAAACTTGAGAGAGAAAATTCCGAATATTGAAATTTGGAAAGCTTTTAGAATCAATGCAGCCAGTGATGCTGATGAGGCGAGGAACTCTCTTGGTGACATGGTTTTACTTGATAACGGCTATGGGACGGGTGAGAGTTTTGACTGGGAAATAATAGAAGATTTTGATAAAAAATTTATCTTAGCTGGAGGTATAAGCGCAGAAAATATTCAGGCTGCAATAAAGAAATTTAACCCATATGCAGTTGATTTAAGTAGCAGTGTTGAAACTGAAAAAATAAAAGATTTATCAAAAATAAAAGAGGTAATAGATATAGTTAGGAGGAGTGATGATGAATAATACAAAATTTGGTGTTCATGGAGGGCAGTATATACCTGAAACTTTAATGAATGCCGTTATTGAGCTTGAGAAGGCATATGAATATTATAAAGAAAATGAAGAGTTTAACAAGGAGCTTGCGGAGCTCTTTAATGAGTATACAGGACGTCCGTCAAGGCTTTACTTTGCAAAAAAAATGACGGAAAATCTTGGGGGAGCAAAGATTTATTTTAAAAGAGAGGATTTAAATCATACAGGTTCTCACAAAATCAATAACGTTTTAGGTCAAGTTCTTTTGGCTCATAAAATGGGAAAGACTAGAATTATAGCAGAAACAGGAGCTGGGCAGCATGGTGTTGCAACAGCAACAGCTGCAGCACTTTTTGGTATGGAATGCGAAATTTTTATGGGTAAAGAGGATTGTGAAAGACAGTCTTTAAATGTGTATAAAATGGAACTTTTGGGAGCAAAAGTACATCCTGTTACCAGTGGAACAGCAACACTAAAAGATGCAGTTTCTGAAACCATGCGTGAGTGGACATCAAGAATTGCAGATACCCATTATGTGCTTGGCTCAGTAATGGGGCCTCATCCGTTCCCAACAATTGTTAGGGACTTCCAAGCGGTTATTTCAAAGGAAATTAAAGAGCAATGCCTGGAAAAAGAGGGGAGACTGCCAGATACAGTTATTGCTTGTATAGGTGGAGGTTCAAATGCTATAGGAGCCTTTTATAACTTTATTGAAGATAAAGATGTAAAGCTTATAGGCTGTGAAGCAGCTGGAAGAGGAGTGGATACCGCCGACACAGCAGCAACAATAGCAACTGGGAAACTTGGAATTTTTCATGGTATGAAAAGTTATTTTTGCCAAGATGAATATGGCCAAATTGCACCTGTTTACTCAATTTCCGCTGGACTTGATTACCCTGGAATAGGACCAGAACATGCAAATTTACATGATCTTAAACGAGCAGAGTATGTAGCAATTACTGATGATGAGTCAATAGAAGCCTTTGAATATTTTTCAAGAATGGAAGGAATTATACCAGCTATAGAAAGTGCTCATGCAATAGCCTATGCAATGAAGGTTGCGCCAAAAATGAATAAAGATCAAATAATAGTTGTTAACTTATCAGGCAGAGGTGATAAAGACTGCCTATCTGTTGCAAGATATAAAGGAAGGGAGATTACAGAATGAGTAGAATAACAGAAGCGTTTAAAGAAAAGAAGGTGTTCATCCCGTTTGTTACTTGTGGAGACCCTGATTTAAAGACTACTAAAGAACTAATTTATACACTTGAAAAAGCAGGAGCAAGCATAATTGAACTAGGCATACCTTTTTCAGATCCTACTGCCGAAGGTGTTGTTATACAATCAGCAAACATGCGCGCACTTAGCAATAAGATTACAACTGATAATATTTTTGATATGGTGGCAACCCTTGATGTAAAAGTACCTCTGGTTTTCATGACATATGCAAATATTGTTTACTCTTACGGGATAGAAAAATTTGCGAGGAAGTGCAAAGAAATTGGAATGAGTGGAATAATTCTGCCTGACATCCCTTTTGAAGAAAAAGAAGAGTTTTCAAAGATCTTTGAAAAGGAAGGAATTGACTTTATATCACTTATTGCCCCTACATCAAAGGAAAGAATCAAAATGGTTGCAAAAAATGCAAGGGGATTTATATACCTTGTTTCATCTTTAGGGGTTACAGGGGTAAGGCAAAACATAGCAACAGATATTGATAGTATGGTTAAGCTTGTAAGAGAAGAAACAGATTTACCTGTGGCCATTGGTTTTGGAATTTCAACACCAGAGCAAGCAAAGGAAATGTCAGAAAAAGCGGATGGTGTTATAGTTGGGTCAGCTATTGTTAAAATTATAGAAAGATATGGAACAGAAGCTCCTGCAAAAGTCGAAGAATATGTAAAATCAATGGTGAGAGCCATTATGTAAATGGGCTTATGAATTTATTTATATGAATCAAATTGGTTTTAAAATTCTAAACTCCTCACATCTCTAGATGTGAGGAGCCTGTTTGCATGATTGATATAATCAAAATTTCTAATGAACATTAAGGTTCATTATGAATAAAAGAAATGTTATTCATACGAAGTTATGAGGCTCTTGAAGTTGCTTATAGAAGCTATAGGTCTTCACGTGTAGATATACCAGGGCTATAGCTTCTCATTGGTAGTAATTTATGCAAATTCA
>CAYJHC010000067.1:0-10817 GCA_964370075.1 uncultured Oscillospiraceae bacterium
TATTCTAGATTATACCCTATTATGCCCTGTTTCTTCTCCTAGCAACTACGTATACCCCTAAGATTGATATTATTGCTACAGCTATCAACCCATAAAAGTTTGAGTTATCCCCCGTTTCTGGTGTATTATTATTGTTGTTAGTATTAGTTCCAGCATTAGTACTTGAACTATCTATAAGATTAAATGTTGCAACAGCTAATTCGCCAGAAGCAAGTTCTATTTCAATTATATTTTCTCCTAATGGTAGAGTTGAAAGAACTGTGTTATCTAACTCAAGTATAACACTACCTCTTAAGAATTTGTAGCCTTTATATATTTCTTTTCCATTTATTCTCACACTTCTAGCTTCAAAATTATCAAAATCTAAATCCCATTTCATACGGAATGTTTCATCTTTATAACGGTCAAAAGTTAAATTTTCATATCCTTCCATAGGAGGAAACTTTATTTGTGTGGTTTCAGCAGAGATTGTGTAGTTTTCATTAATATTATTTATATTTATAGGAAATTCAGTAACAACAGTATCGTTTGATAACTGTTCTACACCATTTACTTTAATTGATGTAAATATATATCCAGATTCAGTTGAAAGATTGTATGTTTTCGAGTCGCCTTTTATTAAGTAATCAGGATTTTGAAATGCATCTACGGTGGAATTAGGTGTTAAGTTGAAAGCAATTTCAAATTGTTGTTTTCCATTCACAGCAATTTGGCCATTTACTCTCGCGTAATTTGGATTGCTCTCTGGGTGAATAAAAGTAGCGGCATAGTTGTGCACTCCAGCCTCTATTTGAGTATTAGGGGCATTCCAACTCCAACCAGATGGCAATGAAATTGTATTTAAAGTTTTTCCGGTTATGCCTTCATGTTGACTAGGAGTAGGTGTTATATATTCTTCCATTTCCCATTCAATGCTATAAGTTTCATTATTATCACCTGAAAGATTAGCGCTAAGACTATCATCCCATTTGTAAAAATCAGGATGTTTAAGTGTAATTTTAGCAGTATGGGTACCAGCATCAGTTGCAGTATTACCAGTTATAGTAAATAGTGAGTCAGCAGCACTAAAATCAACTAATGTGTAATCTATACCATTGTAGGTGTAAAAGTTCATTGTTTGTTCTATACCATTATAAGTTAATAAATCGTTTGGATTTATTGTAGGTGTTTCAATAGCACCTACAGATTTTTTTACATCAGTTCCTGTTATGTTAAATTCTAAATTATCACTAAGTGATGTTGGGAAAGTAACAGTTGTGTTAAGTGTACGAGTTCCAAAGTTTGATTCGGTTGCAGCATCAATGTAAAGTCGTAATATTCTAGTGGTATTAGGCTGAATCTCTATTCCACCAGTTGTGTCAGTTGTGGTGTTAAAATAAACATCAACTGTTGAAAATGTAAAATGGTCTTTATCTGCTACTCCACCTATATCATATATACCGATAGCATTGTCTGTTGTATTAGTAATAGCGAAATACATGAAGTCAGGGTTGCCAAAAATTATATTACCAGCATCGAATTCTGTTAGGGGGTCAGTAGGTGTAAAAGTTGTTTTTCCTGTTGATGAATCTGTTCCAACTGTAACTTTCTTAAACACTAGATCGCCAACGGCAGCATTTACATTTGTATTTCCTAATAGTGTAAATGTAACTGCAATTATAGTCATTAATAGACCCATTTTTAAAATTTTTTTCATTGTTCTCCCTTTTCCCCTCTTTTATTTAAAAGATCATTATGCATTTCTGCTAATTATATTATACCACTGCATATTTCTGTGTCAATTTCTATTATTTATATTAGACTACGTCTAATATAAAGGATTAGTACGGCTTTCGCCTCACATAGCTTTCAATGCGAAAATGCCAAATAAATAATCTTTAATTTCACTATCAGTAACCACAATAAATTGGCTTACAGCTACTGTATTATTCACCTATCGCCGTTCTAGCTACTTCTTCAGCGTGAATTTTCGTCGTGTCGAAAACTGGCAGAGAAATATCTGTCTGTGAAATTAGCAAGCCGATTTCAGTACAACCTAAGATAACAGCCTCTGCACCTTGCTTATGTAGTTTTCCAATTATTTCAATGTACTTCTCTTTAGATTCTGACTTAATTTTTCCAAGGCATAGTTCAGTGTAAATAATGTCATTAACAATTTCAATATCTTCATCACTTGGGATAATTACTTCAATACTATTATCAATTAATTTTTGCTTATAAAAATAACTATAATCGCAACCTGAACAACTAACATTATAGGAAGGCTTATCACATAGTAGGAAGTCTTTGTTTTATGTCTAAAAATCCTCATGGCTAAAATTCCACCAATGGAGCCACCTATAAGTGAAAGGCCAAGCAAAACCTTGTTTCTTATCCTTCTTCCATCTTTAATAGCCCTTTGCTTATCTATTCCAAAGGCTATGAAAGTTATTATGTTTATAATAATTAAATAGTATATTAGTATTTTCAATTATGTTCTGCTCCTTACATTTTGCTTTCTTTCTTTATTTCTTGCTTCCCCTATTTATAAAAGTATTACTTTGAATCCCTAGGTGCTCCTTCACTCTTACTTATAGTTTGTACTTTCCAAAAGCCTTTTCTACGCTAAAATGCATTTCTTTGATAAGTAGTATTAACCAAACTACAAATGCAATTATTGCAAAATATGGAGATGTAAAATAGCTAAATATTGCTCCTACCAAAAATATAATCGACCATATCAATAAGTTATTTCTCATGTCTTTACTTATCTTGGCCTGGTCATACTTTTCACGCTCAGCCTTAGGCAGGGAATTAAATCCGCTCATCAAAATAGCACCCTTTTCTCTAAGCAAAGCAAAAATACCTGCTAATATTAAAAGTGACCCGCCCATCAAAAGGCATATTACTATACCAAAATTCATAAATACCCCTCCTCAATAAAATTTATATGCGCGAATATAAAATGGTGTTTCCACTTTTCCCTACGCGTTTTACTATGCCAAGATGATATAGAACATTTAACATGTTTCTTGAAATTTCAATCTTTATATTAAGGCTTTTTGCTAAATCCTTAGAAGTAAAGGTTTCTGGCAAAGAGCTAGGCAGCCATCCTTCGTAGTCTCCTATACTTGAGATGGTTTTTTCTTCTATAATCTTTGTAGGAAAAGAGTCTAGCTTGGTGTAATATTTCCTGCCACTTTTCACATCTATCCTATGATCTTCTGCATCCATAACAACTATATGAAATCTCAAATTAGGGTTTGTCAAAAAAGGTTTCAGTTTATAAAGTTCCTTGAAAATAAAATAAGTACTTCCTGTAACAGGTGATTTTCTTTTTCTCAATATTTCCCCTGTTTCTTTACTTATTAAAATTATTTCTTTTCTTCTTATTACGGGATGTATTATAGTAACTGGGTACAAATCCAAAAATACAGAAAGCTTTTTACGCATTTTGTCAAAGGCTTTCATTTGGATTTCTAGTATTTCATTCCCCGTGAAAATATAAGCTACCATCCCCTCTATTTTTACTTCTTTACAATCCTCCGAAGGCGCAAAGTAGTCTTTCATTACTCTGTGTATATTCTTTTCCGCTAAAGTCCCGATTCCTTGCTTATTCATAGAATCCTTCATACAATGCTCTTTAGCCTTTTCAAAATTGTTTTTATATATAATAGTGTTCCTCCGGTTTTTTGTTTATTAAATTCTGATCTTGTTAGGGTTTTAAAACTATGGCTCGTTTTGGGTATTTTATTTTTTCTTACTGATATCACTCCAAAAATGAGTATGAAGAGTTGCATGGTTTGTATTGTTCTCTATTTTTATCAAAAGGGCTAAGATTTATGAAAAGTTCATCGGTTATTTCCTCTGGAAGTTCTTTTTGCAAAGTGCCTATTAGCTCTTCTTGTCTTGGTTGGCCTAAGGTTAATCGGTATAATGATAAAACTTCAATTAGCCGATTATACTTATATCTGTCACTGCTAAAAGGATACATTGGTACAATACGTTCTATTTTTTCTCCTAACTCTCCATCATTTGGCATATACCAATATGGAACTAGCTCCGAACATTCTCCTTTTTGCTCAGATTTTGCTCTATCAAACATCTCATCCCATAGATATTCATCGCCATATTTACGGGCTATATTCCGCCTAACTGCTAGGCATTTAAATCTATTAATCCTGCCTTCTCTTTGCTCCAAATCTATAGGGTTTGAAGGCAAATTCCAATGAACTATTTTTCTTGAATAATTATGGAAGTCTAAGCCTTCTTGACCTATTGATGTAGTTGATAATACGAAAGGCCTAAATGGCGAATTAAATGACTTCCTTATAGTTTCTGTTCTTTGAACACTTTCATCACTAATCTTGGAATTAAAATATCCAACAGCAAAATGGGTTCTCATCCGTGCCTTTAGCTTATCATTGCTAGGAAAAGACTCTTTTGTTTCTACTTCAAGAGTTGCTGTACCTGCAAAGCTTTCAATCATTAGCGGCGCCAGTTTTTCACCTTTTTCGTTTAGCAAGTGAGCGTATTCATCTAACACTGCCTGTAAATTTCCATCTACACAATAGTTAATAACTTTCTCATAATAGGATTTTGCCGCATCATTATCGTCCTGACCTTCTTCATTAAGACCCTCTTCTGCACTTCCGTATAGCAAATCTATAATAGCTGAGCTTTCCGCCTTATTGAACATACTTACAAATATTTTCTTTGCAAACTCCCTCGACTTATCTTCATTATAATCAAAAATTCTAAGAGCGCAAGTAGCTGGCCCTGCAATAGAAATATTTGCTAATACTTCTTCAATTCCATCAGGTGTGGCAGACAACTTTGACTCCGAATCATTATCAAGCAGTTTCATTGCATTAATTATTGTTTTAGCTGTTACCGAACCATAAACAGGAATGTCATGCTTGTCTCGTATTTCATCTAATTTCTTTTTAATTTGCAAAGACAAATCTTTTCTAAGAGTTCCAACGTTCTTGCCTAAATGTTCTTTAGGAGAATATAGCTTGGCAAGGTATTTACAAGGATAACATATAACCTCTTCAGGTTCATCTTTCAACCTTAGTACGCCATATCTTCGTTCCTCTTTCGTTGCAAAATACCCTCTTCCCCGTTTTGCTTCCGTATTATGAAAGAGTTTACCTATGGTGAGCCTTTCCGCTTCATAGGAAAGTAGCGTCGACACCATTCTAGGAACCATTTCCCATGATGAAAATACTAGCACCTTAGAAGCCTCTTTGTTCTTTTCAAATATACTATTGGTATCATAGTAAGGTCTTGAAGGTGGAAGCCACAATAAGTTTTCTATACCATTACCATTACCATTACCATAGCCATCATCATTGTCACCACCTCTATCCCCTCCAAATACAACCTCTTTTAACTTTTCAAGCCTTGCGTTGTTAGATGATATTGATTTATAGTTATGCACTCTGTCCTTACTTATAAATAAGTATTTTGAGGAGGAATTATTTATAGAAGTCAGTTGATTTTCTTTTGCATATTTAGCAATTTGTTGTTTTAACTTATAGCTTTCCATAAAGCTTAGAAGGTATGGGGAAGACTTTACATAGTCCATAGGAACATTCTTATATCTCAGATTTTTACCTTTTTCTTTGCTGATTGCAGATAACTCATCTAATACGCTTTGCATGTTGCTAAAAGATAAAATATCACCCTCTGATACTTCTACTTCGCAGGCTCCACAATCATCAATTACCCCTGTGCTGACCCTTTCAGTTCTGCATACTCCATCATATAGGGCTGATTCTGCTTGGTTTTTTCTTGCAAGAAGCACAGTCATTTCACCATTACCTAGCTCGCAAAGAGTGTTTGAATACTCTTTCCAAACAGCTTTAAAACTACTTAGCTTGCATTTATCATAAAACAAAAACTGCATAAGCTCCATAAATTCACCATAGTGTTCACTGGCATCATCCTCTGTAATTTCTTGAAGTGTTGAGTATGGTTTATATGGGGTTGCTGAAAGGAGTAAAACTTTCATTTCTTTGTTATGCAAAAATTTACGAGTTAACATTCCTTGTTCATTTTCACTAGTTTCAGAGTTAATTAAGTCTCTAAACCTTTGAAACTCATCCATGACAACTAGGTCAGGTTCAAGCTTATCAAGACTAATTTCTGCAAATATCTTTCGCAATTTGTTAATTATTGGTCTGCTTTCTCGTCTTCTTTGCTTAGGGTCATTTATCTTAAATAAATTTGCAAAGTCCTCAATAAACTTAGACTCTTCTTCTAATCTGGCTTTAAGCTCATCATGAATCACGTCTATATATTTATTCTCATCCTTACAGTTGTTATCGCATTCAACTATTTCCTCTTCATACTTATCAACATACCCGTTCCAATATTTTTCTGCATCATAGGCAAGAATTGTTTTTAGCATTTCTGCTTTATCTCTAAAAATTTCCTGCCTTTTTAAGTGGGCATACATTAAAGCTCTTTCTGACTGATTTCCACAGCCTGATGTCATTGAAAAAGATGTTGCTGGAGTCATTGGAATAAGCTGCTCATATGCATGGTCTTTGCCTGCAACTTGATATATTTTTAAGTGTTGCATTGAAAGTCTGCTATCAGAAACATTCACCGCCTGGTCTTTGATTCCAAGCTTCTGGGCATTTTGATTTGCTATATTTATATTTGAGCAGATGTAAATCACTTTAAAATGGTCATCGCCTTCATACTTATGCCAATTGGATACCTGTTTAATTACATCTCTTGCAATTATAGTCTTGCCAAGGCCTACTTCATCTGCAAGCAAAACTCTATTCTGTCCACTTTTAAAAACTTCAACTATGCGATTAGCAGTAGCTTTTTGAAAATCTTTGGGCATCATAGCATTACTCATCTCTCCACCCTCCTTAATGCTAAACTAAACTTTTTATACATAGCCATAAAGTCTTCGCTAATAACATTATCATCTAGCCTTTTAATTAGGTCGTTAATCTCCTCTAGTCTATCAGGGTTTTGATGTGCTATTTTTAGCATTTTTTCATAAAGTCCACTGTAATTGTAGGCTTGAAGGTTAGCTTGATCATCAGATATATTAGAACTAACATCCAAACTCTCTATCTCAGAAATAGCACCTGCATAATCTTCAGAAAGCATAAATGAAATGTAAGTTAAAAATTTGGATTTTGTATCAATTATACTCTTATAAATCCCATCATCTCGCAAGCTTGTGGGGATTCCTCTAGTTTCAATTTTCACTATTACTTTTTTATTTCCAACTGATAGGACATAAAACTCAGACAGCTCTTTTAAAAGCAAATTAGAAAAAGTTGTTTTCTCTTCTATGGCTGTAGCTAGGTCTTGTCTATATAGGGGCGCAATTATAATAGTTTCCGTTGATTTTATTCTTTTAGCAGAAACAGTAACTTGATACACACCATCTGTTTCTGATACTTTTGCAGATTTTAAAGCATGGACAGCTTCTTTTAATGCCTCGTCTACTAACCTCTGATCCTCGTCAGTTTCGGATTGCTCTGGCATTACTTGAACTTTTTCAAAAGGACAGTTTTCCTTGGGAAGCCACTCATCAAAAATAGTCTTAAACCCCATGCCTCTTGATTTGATTTTTAGCTTTAACAAGAATTCAATGTTATTGTGGAAGGCATTGTAAGATGCATTGGCTGAGCCTATATATAAATAGTTTCCTTCATCTGTAGTAGTATGGTATAGCTTGGCATGAATGTCTTGATTCATCCCATACTCATTATCATTTAGCACTTCTTTGGTAATGTAAATTCCTTCTCCATATTTACCTGAGAAACTTTCTAAGATACTTGAGGTTATAGATCCTTTTCGGGTAATTAAAGCTCTTCTATAAGCGCTTTTTGAAATTTCATGAATAATGCTATCACTTAAAAAAGGAGATACTATTAGCACATCATTTTTTCCCCCAAATAATCCTGTGCTGTCCTTATCATAGCCATCAAATCCTAGAGGAAGAAATTCATAGCTTTCAAATGGTTCCATTGTGCTAAACTCTTTTACTTTTAAAATATCTTCTGCAAGACTAAGTATCTTTTCTTTTTTATCACTGCATTTTTTGTCAGTATCTTCTGCCACGTATTTTAGCATATCTGATAGTGGCTTGTTTCTATCAGAGGAGCTTTCCCCTATCTCCCCTTGCATTTCCACACATAGGTCTATGCTCTTGTCAAAGGTTAGGTTCCTGGTTAGAACTACCAGCTTTATATATGACTCTCCTAGATCATTTGTGTATTTTATAAACCATAGTTTTGGGTGAAAGTTCTGCTTATTAGGTAGCTTTACTTGGAAAACGCTTTTTTCAAGTAGGGCATACACACTCATGATTTTCTGTGGCATAGAAATATTTCCCCCATTGCAAAAGATTGCTAGCTTATCGCTACTTTTGCGTATGGCTTCAAGGGTGTAAAAAGGGCTTTTCATTAATTCATCATCATTGTCACCAAGTAATCCCAGTGCAACAGGAACTCCCAGAAGAGCTTCAAGATCTAGAGAATATGTAAGACCTACTGCAAAATCCAGTTCATATCCAGGATTAGGTTCTAACACTTCTGAATAATTAAGTCTATCATTAGCTACATCAAACATATTACACCTCCAACCCTTTTATAATATCTTCGATTATAACCTTTGCTCTGCCAAATCTAAAGTCTAATTTAAAATTATGTATGGGCTTCTCGCTATTGTATCTATATTCTGTTGGCTTGCATAACTTTGAGCGGCTTCCCTTTACTGCTTTTTCTCTGGCAATAATTAAGTTATCTATTGAAACTAAATCATTATTTTTTACATGCTCAAGGAACTTTCTTGCAAATGCACATACTTCATAATTTAGAGGAACTCTAGTAAGAATAGGTTCTAAATCAAAGTCCTCTCCTAAAAAATTTTCCTTCCATAGTTCAAACTTATCCATCATAGCCTCATCTTCATAGTTAGAGTAAATACAATTGTATCTAATATGTGCACCAGATATGAATTCTGAAAAGCCTAATGCTAGGCGGTAGTCTTTTTGAATGTTAGGTAGTAATTCGTTTTCTGGTATGTCAATAAAGCTGTCTGCCACAATTTGATTTTTCACCAAATATGCAAGCAAGCTGTTTTTAGTTCCAGAGGTAGTAGAAATTTTTGAAGCTAAGTACTCTGCTTCTTTATTTGTTAGATTTACAGATATTTCTTTTTCTATGTCATAGTCTGGAGACAGTGGTGAAAAGACCACGTTAAAATCGTTTCCAGCAGTAATATCATCAAAGCTTTCCCCATTTGTTAGTAGATTGTCTTTTAATTCATTCTTGCTATTAGCATAGATTGAATTGGCCGCTGCCTGTAATGAAAGTTTAGGATTTTCAAGTATTCCAAAGGTACGAATTCCATTCCAGTAAATTGAGGAAGGTTTATTTTTAACCGCCCTCTTTCGTTTAATTGCAGTACTACCTATAATGCCACTTCCCCCATCTGGAGAGTTTTCAATAATGATAGCTACTAATTTATCTTCTTTATCTTGAACCCATTTTAAAACCTCTCTGCCATTTTTTAGTTTCTGTTTTGAAGCTAAGGCAAAGAGGTATGGTATAAGGACGAAGTATTTAGCCCTAGTTTGTAATGTTGATATGCCTGGAAATAGAATATCCGCATAGGCATCTCTAATAGATCCAATGCCTAGTTCATCAATTGCATTTGGCTCACCTAAAAGACTAAGTGTAGCAAGTATTTTGTTTCTTTCGTCTTTAGAAAAATCTATAAATCCTATTTTCATTGGGGCCTCTCCTCGGGCATTAGATTAGAAATGTTTAACCATTCTTATATAAAGTGCCCTATTAATCTACCTTTTCATACACTTTAATAAGTTATCATCTATTAGAATTTTAAAATATGTCGTGTTATATAAAACAAATTATAAAATTCCGCCAAAATACCGACTTCTGTTACTTTTGCTTTTTCTTGCAACTTTATATATCGAGTTAAAGTTGCTTACTTGATTATTAAAATGCTCCAAATTTTTGTTTATTTTTGTAATTTCAGTTTTTATATCTTCTTCAGCCGTAGGAGTACTATACACTGGAGCAAATTTTTTAAATTCGAAATAAAATTCCTCAGAAAAACTCCTTTCTTTAGATTTATAATCCACTACAACTTTTAAATCTTCTCCATCTGGATTCTTAAAATCAGCATTCTCCGAGAAATAAAAGTCAAAGCTCTGGCCTACACCTATTGTATGGGTATATTCATTAAGCCTTTCAAAATGTACTTTAATATTCCTATTTTTTATAAAGTCAACAAACTCTTTGTTTACTTTCAACTTTACATTTTCTGCAACCTTCTTCCCATGATTAGTAATTCTAATTCCATGCATAATACGTTTTTCAAGAAAGTATTCACAAGTAACATATGGCCTATTCACTTCATCAAATTGCCTTTTTAATTCTTCATTTTGTTCTCTTATAGCTTTAGCTGATCTAAAATTAAAAATACAAATTACTATAGTTGCAACTACATAGACTGTAGTTATAGCAACCATTGCCCAATCGGCTGAAATATTCATTTTAACACCTCTTAATTTATGATTTAATACTAAATTTATCTCTTTCCATCAAAAGAGTACATCTAGACTTTAAAGTTTTTGATATCTTTTCTATAATTATTTCTTTCTTAGTTTTAATCATCAATTGATCTTATCAATTTCTCAATTATATTCTTTGCTAATCTACGCTGTAATTTATTATGATAAGCTTGGTTATAATAGTTTCTAAGGCAATTATAGCACGTAGTTTCTTCATCACAACATGTTTGGTCAACTTTTTCCTTTGCTGCATTAAGAG
>CAYJHC010000068.1:0-10734 GCA_964370075.1 uncultured Oscillospiraceae bacterium
TTGTTGCAAACAAAGGAGGCTGAGCTGCATATACATATCCACCCTCAATAAGTGGCGTCATATATCTATAGAAGAAAGTTAATAACAAAGTTCTAATATGAGCTCCATCAACGTCAGCATCGGTCATGATAATAATTTTGTGATATCTTAGCTTTTCTGCATTAAAATCGTCACCAATTCCGCAGCCAAAAGCTGTTATCATATTCTTGATCTCATCAGAGCTTAAAATTCTATCTAATCTAGCCTTCTCAACATTTAGTATCTTTCCTCTTAAAGGAAGTACTGCTTGCCTTGCCTTGTCTCTTCCTTGCTTAGCGCTTCCTCCCGCAGAGTCTCCCTCGACTAAAAATATTTCTGAAAGAGCAGGATCTTTCTCTTGGCAGTCTGCCAACTTACCCGGAAGAGATAATCCATCCATTAAGCTGTTCTTTCTAGTAATTTCTCTAGCTTTTCTTGCAGCTTCTCTTGCTCTTTGTGCCTGCAAGCATTTATTAATTATAGACTTCGCCTGAGAAGGGTTTTCTTGTAAGAAAGCAGTAACATTTTCGTTAGTTGCTGTCTCCACAAAGCCTCTCATCTCACTGTTTCCAAGCTTAGCCTTTGTTTGTCCTTCAAACTGTGGGTTAGAAAGCTTTACTGAAATAACGGCAGTTAATCCTTCTCTTACGTCATCCCCACTTAAAGCAGTTTCTCCATCTTTAATGAATTTGTTTTTCTTAGCATAATCATTTAAAGCCTTTGTAATTGCAGCTCTAAAGCCCATCAGGTGGTATCCACCATCTGTGGTATTTATATTGTTCGCATAAGAAAAAACTATCTCAGTATAGCGATCTGTATATTGAAGCGCAACCTCAGCCTGCATCATTCCTTCGCCAGTTTTATCCTTACCCTCAACTTCAAAATAAACTACATCATTATGGATAGGTTCTTTACTTTCATTTTGGTATTTTACAAACTCTTTAATTCCACCTTCGTAATGGAATTCCTCTTTTCTTTCTTTTGGTTCTCTTGCATCAATTAGTGTAATGGTAATCCCTTTATTAAGAAAAGCCATTTCCCTAAGTCTATACTGCAATGTATCATAGTCATATTCAGTTTCTTCAAAAATATCTCCATCAGGCCAAAAAGTAGTAGTGGATCCAGTCTTTCTAGTATTGCCCATTTCAGTAAGAGGAGATGTCACCTTGCCTTTAGAGTAAGTCTGCTTATATGTAGTTCCACCTCTTTTTACTTCAACTACCATTTCAGTAGAAAGAGCATTTACAACTGAAGCTCCAACTCCGTGAAGGCCACCCGACACCTTGTATCCGCCTCCGCCAAACTTTCCTCCTGCGTGAAGCACTGTATGAATTACTTCAACGGCTGGTATTCCCAGCTTCGGATGGATATCAACAGGCATTCCTCTACCGTTGTCTTCTACTTTAATTCCGTCTCCTTTTAAAATTGTTACTGTTATGGTATCACAATGTCCTGCTAAAGCCTCATCCACACTGTTATCCACTATTTCGTACACTAAGTGATGAAGTCCTTTTTCTCCTGTACTACCGATATACATACCCGGTCTTTTTCTTACAGGCTCTAATCCTTCCAGCACTTGTATTTGTTCCGCATTATACTGTTGAGTTTTATTTTTTTCGGCCATATTATTCCCTTCTTCTAAGAGTCTCTCTACAAAATTCTAAACAACTTTCAGAGGGCTCCTAACTATGCTTTTTATATTTTTTCCTAACAATATATTATACACTTTTTTTGGCATTTTGGCAAGGGAAAGCCCCTCTGACAAGAAACACCACTTTGAATTAAATTAAAGGGATTAAACGGGCTATTTTTTTAGCTCAAACAGTGTTTTTTTTGCATATATCAGTCACAAAAAGAATTCATCGCTCAATTTAAGAGAAGATCCTGTTTTTTACTATTATATTTGGCAGCAATAAACAGATCTTTTTAATAAAAACACATCGATTAGCAAAAGCTAAATTGTCAATCAGTTGACCCAGATAAGCCATTTAACGTTTCAATAGAAAGTATAAGTGTTCAGGGATATTAGTTAAAACAAGCATGCTGACTAATAAAAATACACACTTAAAGAAAACTTCCCAAGAACTTTCACCAATTAGCTATGCACCATACTCAGCACACTGCAAGAAAACATCCTCGAGTCTAACGCAGGGTTTTCGCTTATACAAAAAAGCAAAAATGCCCTATTGGGCATTTTCGCTTTGGGGTTATCAAATTATATTTTCATATAATTGAGGGCTAATTTAAAGTCAAACAATTATACTCGTTTAACTGATATGTATGCAATTATAACCTATTTCTTTACATTTGTATATAGTTTTCCTATTATTTTTTGTTTATTTTAATCAAACTTCTTCACTACTATTTCATCTTGCAAAGTGCGTAATCAGGCAAGCCATTCTCCAAATTCAATCATTCAATCCCCTTATAAATTGCAACCTTGGGGCGCCTTAGAAATCTAAGGCGAGGTTGCTTGGGGTTATTTGAATTATATGTCGCTTAATTAAATGCGACTATAATTGGGGGGCTAATTATCTAGCGCTGATTCCTCACCGCTATCTACTTCTTTGTTTAAGTATGTATTTATTATATCAAAGTAACCGTAACAACATTTGATACTTTTTAGGGATTGTTCAAAAAAAAATTTCATTTTTCCATCTATTTTTTAGCCAACATAACATTTTGCTATAATTTTCATTCCATATCATACTCTTAAGTAATCATATTTTTTCGTACCTATGTATACAATAATTAAATCTTGATGACAATTTAAATACATTTTCCGTTCAAGCCTAATTTTTATGCATACGCTTCCTCTCCTTGAATTAATTACGCCTAGCTTGTATAATGTCTTTATAAAAGGTATTGCTTATCATCTAGAAAGGCATGCAATTAATGAAAAACCATAATCAACTTGATTCAGTTGCAAAATTGTTTCCAGCTGTTACTAGCAAAAGTAACTCTTCCGTATTTCGGCTTTCCGTTGTATTGAAAGAAGAAGTAAACCCTCACACTTTGCAACTTGCCGTAAATATGATATATGAAAGGTACTCCCTTTATTTCTTGCGGCTTCGAAGGGGCTTTTTTTGGAACTATTTCGACACTAACTTTGTACACTTTGAGGTCGAGGAAGAACATCAATCTCCTTGTATCAGTATACTTTCCCATGAAAATAGAGGCTATATTATTAAGGTTTTGTATTACAAAAATAGAATTTCAGTTGAAGCCTATCATGCAATTACTGACGGTAGTGGAATTATTGAATTTATCAAATCTTTACTTTACTATTACCTTTCAATCACCCACGGAGCTCTTGATCACCAAGGAAAGGTTTTATTATTTAACGAAACAGAAAAAAATGACGAAGATAGCTTTAAGAAGTATTTCAACAACATAAAAAGCCACGAAGGGAAAAGGAGAAAAGCTACAAAAAAAACTAAGAACTCCCCTAACTCTTTTAGAATCGAAGGGAAAAAATTTAAACACCGAGGGCACAGCGTAGTTACCGGCGTGCTTCCTCTTAGCGAGTTTAAGAACTATTGTAAAACAAACAACTGCTCAATAACAGCTTTTATAATTACTAATCTAATTTTTGCTATTTATAACGAAAAACAAAAAGGCACTAATAGCCAAAAGCCTATAGTAATTGCGGTACCTGTTAACTTAAGAAAGCTTTTTCCCTCTAGCACCCTTAAAAATTTTTTCAACGTAGTAAATGTGGGCTATACAATGACCGAAGAAGTAGATTTTAAGACACTTCTTCAATCTATAACCTCCCAACTACAACTAACTAATGATTCCGACTTCCTTGAAGAAGCATCAAAGAAGAGGCTTAAACTTTCCAAAAATCCTGTATCAAGACATACACCATTGGTAGTAAAGAATGTTGTAGTCCCTATAGGGTTTAAATTTATGGGCGAATTAAAAAAGACTATGACAATATCTAATATAGGAAGTTATAATTTCCCTGACGAGATGAAGCCATACATTGAGCAAACAGAAGTATTTCTTTACCCTACTGCAAAAAGCCCAATAAATTGTAGCGCTTGTTCCTTTGAAGATAACCTGAGCATTAGCTTCACAAGATCTATTTCAGACGCCTCAATTATTCGGGAATTCTTCACCTCTCTCGTTAAGGCTACAGGAATAGATATTAATATGTACTCCAATCAGTGGGGTGATAAATATGAATAGATGTAAGAAATGTAACGTTTATGTATATGAAAGCGAGAAGTGTTGCCCTCTTTGCTATGAGAAAATGGACTCTACCAAAGAAACTCCTGTAGAATATCCTTCATACAAGAAACTAGTGAAAGAAAAATCTGCTCTAAAAAACATCCCTCTTTTTGTAGGAATCACCGCAACTATCATCTGTGTCTTCATAAATATATTTAGCCATAACCCAGGAGAAACCATTTGGGTTATTCCCGCGGGAGCTTCAGTATTATTTGCACTTAGCGCATACCAGTTGATAAGGTCGCAATTTATTCGGTATGGAGCAAAGATTTTATATTTATATATATTTCTTTCCGCTTTTACCATAATAATCGATTTCTCCACTAGCATGCTATTTTGGTCTACTGATTTTGTTTTTCCATTTCTAACCTTAGGCGTGCTAATTTACTTCAGCATTTTATCCCTCCAAAACAAAAGTACTTTTTCTGAGTATTTTGGGTATATGCTAACTGTTACACTAATTGGCTTTATCACTATTTTGTTTTATATCTTGAATTTTTATAATTACGCGTGGGGGTCCTTCATCTCGGTTATTAGCTGTATAATTATTGTTTTAGGCCTTTATTTATTTGCTGATAAAAGTTTAAAGGATGAAGTTAAAAAACGATTCCATCGTTAGACTTTGCCTTTGGTACAGTAAAAAAATTCGAAGTATTAAATGTAAGGATTTCAATCATAGAGGTACCCCTTCATTCATTATCCAAAAACATTATTAGATCGCTATTGAATGGCAGCACCTAAGTTAAGGTTTTGCCTAAAGTCCTAACCCTTAAATTTGAGAATGAATCCTTAACTCATTTTCTTAATCAACACAATAAAGGAGCATAAAATTGAACGCTATCATCATCATTTCTATATTATTTTTATTAGCTATCTTTGGCGGTATTAAAGGGCCTAAATTTATTTACATTATTTCCTCTAATATATGGCGCGCCCATGTAGACGGAACCAAGCGTCATCACATCCCCATGGAAAAGTTAATAGAGGATAGCAACAAATTGGCAAAGAACCTAGGCGTCTCCATCCAGAGAAACATTCCTTATACAGGAGACCATGCTAGGTTTCACACATTAAATATTCTTTCTCCTAATTTTTCAGAAAAACTACCTGCCATAATCCACATACACGGTGGCGGTTGGTCTGCAGGAAAGAAAGAAGACTATGACAATTTCTGCGCTACCATTTCTGCAGAAGGTTTTACAGTATTTAGTATAGATTACTCCTTGGCGCCTGACTTTAATATTTACGATCAAATTAATGATGTTTTTGTTGCAATCAACTACGTAATTAATAATTATGACTTTGACAAACTGGTAATTTCAGGAGACTCAGCCGGGGGTCACCTCGCCGCCCTTGCAACAGCCCTAAACTTAAATCCAGAAGCCAGAGAATCCTACGACTTAAATCATACAATTCCATTTGAAATTAGCGCCCTCTTTTTAACCTGCCCCGCCCTTTCCCCTAGGGGAAATATAATTACTAGGTGTCTTACAGCACCTACACTAGCTGGCGAGTGGAGAAAATTTAGAGAGCATTTGAGGGTCTCCGATTGTATAATAGATCAATATCCACCTACTGTTATTATTTCAAGCAAGGCAGACAAGCTAACTTATGGAATGATAAATAAATTTTGCAAGAGCCTAGGCAAAAAAGGACTTTCAGTATTTCGTATAACTGAACAGTATGAAAAACATAACTTTAACGTTAAGCCTAAAGTAACAGAAACCGGAACTGCCGCAAATAAGAGGGCTGTAGAGTTTATCAAGAACACCTTAAAATAATTACATTCTCAACAATTTTTAAAGAATCAAACCCCTACAAAAGTTTATAACTAATATTAAAAAGTCTAAAGCATTCCTCAATGCTCTAGACTTTTCTACTTTAATCATTATATTCAGCCACTTTTCACGTTTTAAGCTTTTCAACACTTATGGAACCCTAGTCATGTTTACTCCTATTTCGTCAATCCAAATATTCTTTGTCCCATCATATTGCGCTGAATATGCCATGGCCACTTCTCCTGTATTTACATTTAGGTGGAATACAAAGCTATTATTTGCAGCTACATCAGACTCTGCTAGATCAGTATATAAAATTGCATCTCCATAGGACTTATACACGACATCTCCATCCTCTTCTATAGCTTCCAGTATGGAATCTTGTATTTTTCTCATAGTAGCAGTAGGTATCTTTGATGTATATCCAGCAGGCTTTATAGCCGAAACTCTTGAACTCACTGAAGCTTCACGAATTGCAAATCCTCGAGAATTTGCTTCAGGCCTTGTAGCCCAGAGAACTTCTACAATTGCACCATCTGGCGCACCTAAACCGTCTAATACTGCAGTAATCTGTGCTGCTTTTACAAGGTTTGTCGCAATTTGCAAGTCATTAGTTTGCTTAGCTTCTTCTATATATCCTGTAACAGTTGGAACTGCAACGGCCGCAAGTATTGCCAATATTGCTATTACGACGATCACTTCCATTAATGTAAAACCCTTGTTCTTACCCTTCATAATTTTTTTCATTATACAACCAGCTCTTTTAAGCCTTTTCCTCCTTACAATATTCCTTAAATTTCCTTTTTCACTTTAATGCACAATAGGCCTATATATGTATTTCTTTTCCCTCATATTCTCTCTATTTTGCAGGCTCTATATTCACACCTATTTCATTTATCCAAATATTTTTTTCGCCATCAACTGAGTGATAAGCCAACGCTACTTCCCCCGTACCTGTATTTATATGAATGGCAAAATTATTTTCCTCCGCTATTTTTGATTTTCCAACTTCCAATATAGCATAGGCATCTACTTGCCCTAAATTAGTTGGGGTAGCTCCATCAATAGACTCGATTATCGAACTCTGTATCCTTGCTAGTGCTTCTGAAGAAATTCTACGAGTACCATAATTTTTTCCTAGCACAGACTCTCTCCCACTATTTGTAACTTCTCGTACAAGCAACTTATTTTGATGACCAGATGTTGGGCCATATCCTGTTGCCCAAATAACTTCAATAATACCATCATTTGGCAAGGCACTACTATTTAATGCTACTGCATTCTGAGTTGCCTTAACAATATTTGTGGCAACCTGTAAATCAGAAGTTTCTTTCGCCTCTTCAATGTATCCTGAAATTGTTGGAACTGCAACAGATGCTAGAATTGCCAATATTGCTATTACTACTATTACTTCCATTAGTGTAAAGCCTTTATTCTTTTTCTTGTTTTTTATGTTTCCCATAAATACTTTCATCGTTCCATCTTTCACTTTTTACAATACGAACCTCTATTTTATTATTTATTTCTATTACGCACTTGTTTTATGGAGCAGGAGTCATATTCACTCCTATTTCATCTATCCAAACATTCTTTGTTCCATCAAATTGGGCCGAATACGCCATGGCCACTTCGCCTGTTCCTGTATGTATGTGGAAAACAAAATTACTATTCTCCGCCACCTCTGATTCCGCTGCATCTAGCACCCCAAAGAGGTATCCATGCCCTTGATCTTGAGGAGTATCTGGAGTCATTGTTTCTATCATTGCTATTTGTATCTTCTCAATTGCCTCGGCCGAAATCTTTCCACCAGTATAGCCATCTTTTGTCAATTCGGAGATCCTAGTAGTCCCCCCAGCTTCTCGAACTATCAATTTGTTATGATGTATGTAATGGGGCGATTCTGGCCCATAGCCTGTTGCCCAAAAGACTTCAATAACACCGTCACTTGGAAGGGAGCTTCTATTTAAGACCACCACATTTTGAGCTGACTTAGTCATGTTCGATGCGACCTGCAAATCATTAGTTTCTCTCGATTCTTCTATATACCCTGTAATTGTTGGTACTGCAACTGCCGCTAAAATTGCCAGTATTGCTATTACAACAATCACTTCCATTAATGTAAAGCCTTTATTCCTTTTTTTCATATTTCTCATAGATTTTATTTTCGCTATGTAATATTTCACTTTTCTCCCCATCCTTAACTTTGTAATTATTTTAACTCTGCTAACAACCAACGTTCACGAACCAAGATTTCTTGCTTTCTATGAGCACATTGATTATTCAACTCTAGTCATATTCACTCCAAGCTCATCAATCCAGAGATTTTTAACTGCTCCATCTTTATCAGCATTATATGCTATAGCAACTTCTCCAGTGCCTACGTTTATATGGAAGGCAAAGTTGCCTTTTTTTGCCGCATCCGATTTCACAGTTTCTAAATAACTATAGCGATAACCCGTTTCTGAACAAGGGGTGCCTTCAACTATTGTCTCAAGTATTGACGTTTGAACTACTTTTAATGCTTCTTCTGAAAACTTTGAAGGTTTATATTATTTTAGTCTTGTACAATATCATATATAAAGACTTACTATTCTATCTCCAAAACCTATTCCGCAGGTTCTATATTTACACCAATCTCATTTATCCAAATATTTTTAACACCGTCAACGGCTTCAGTATAGTAAGCCGCCTTAACTTCCCCCGTTCCTGTATGTATATGAAAAACAAAATTACTTTCTTCCGCTATCTGAGACTTTGAAGTATCCATTTTTGCAAGCCAGTACCCATCATTATCACGCTGGGCAGTGTACCCTAAGGTACCAATAATCGACTTTTGGACATTTTCAAGACTTTTTATTTTCGGAGTAGTCCCATAACCATCTGGCCTTCTCCAGCTAGTCACTTCTCTTACAATAAGCATATCTTTATAAACACTAGTATCTACATATCCTGTACACCAAAGAACTTCTATGATTGCATCATCTGGTAATTCTTGATTATGCATAACTACAGCAAGCTCCGTCGCTCTTACAATATTAGTTGCAACTTGTAAGTCTGCAGTTTCCCTTGATTCCTCTATATATCCTGTAATGGTTGGAACCGCTATAGCCGCTAAAATTGCCAGTATTGCTATTACAACAATCACTTCCATTAATGTAAATCCCTTATTTTTCTTCATAACCCCATTTTTCCTTTTCTTCCCTATCTTTTGTTAGTGACAAAGCAAAAGTATAGCTAGATTTCAAAGATAATCATTATACACCACATTACTTTATATAATATGTAGTTTCTATTGATTTGTCAATGAATATTAGTTCAAAACAGTTTACATTTCAAGATTTCCTGATTTCGACAAACTCAAAACTTTAAAACCTTTCTTATTAATAGTATTTATCATTATTATACTATTCCAACCGCAACAACTTTCGGTTATTTTAGGATAATATTATGAATTTTAGTAAAATTTTGGAAATTTTTGAACCAAATCGAAAAAATTGGTATATAATATGAATGTATTGAAATGTATAAACAAAAAGGAGGAATCATATGTTTTGTAGATACTGTGGAAATGAAATCAAAAGCGAAGATATCTTTTGTTCAACATGCGGAGAAAAAACCATTGCACAGAAAATATCCGAGAATGAAGTTGACGAAAATAATACCATTCCAACTACAGAAAAAGTTGCTGCTCTTGACGTTGAAGATCAAAATGCAACTACGCCTATAGAAAAAAACATCCAAGATACAATTGATGAAAATGATATTGACAGCAACGTTGCTAGCCAAAATACCTTTAGTTCCGAAGTAGAAAATGCAGAAACAATTCTCCTAGAAGCAAATGACCTAAACAACAATCATAAAGACGCAAACAATTCTGATTCAATTAATACGCAAAACGACAAAGAGGGTGATAAAAGCGAATCAACAACTAATGCATCCGATAATAAAATTAAAGAAAACATGGCCCCAATTACTCCAAGTACTCCTAGCCCGAAAAAGAAAAGCCGAGCAATTCCTTGGGCTATCGGCGCCACTGTTACTGCAGTGGTGGTTATTTCAACATTTTTCTTTTTGTTCATTAATTCCTTTAAACTAGAAGACTATGTAACAGACTATCATGCTGAATACGGCCTTAAGTCATATAATTTATACACTTTATCCGTAGAAGACTTTACTTTTGCAGAAGGAAGTGACAAACAAAAATTAGAAGATAACCTTTCCCAAATAAGCATCAATACTATTACTATTCCAGAAGATGAAAAGGGATATTTAGAAGTTGGAGAACACCCTGTAACACTAAAATATGAAGATCAAACCATTATTACACATCTTATAATTACGGATAGCGTGGCTCCTGAGGTTACAACTAAAAGTTCTGTGTCCGTCACCGAAGGCACTAGCAAAGTTGACTACACAACAAGAGTTTCAGTGGTAGAACTAGGCAGCTACGAGCTAACTTTTGACGATAGCGATGTAAAACTTAGTACACCCGGAACTTATAAAGTTACAGCAAAGGCTGTTGATCAAAGTGGAAACGAAGGAACTAGCACTATTAATGTAACAGTTAAAGAAAAATCGACTACTTCTAGTAGTTCATCTAGCAGTTCATCTAGCAGTTCATCTAGTTCATCTGTTTCTGCTACTTGCTCAGCAAACCACGGAGCTACTCATTATAACTCCAGCTCTGCCGCTCGAAGCGCTG
>CAYJHC010000069.1:0-10620 GCA_964370075.1 uncultured Oscillospiraceae bacterium
GAAAATTTTTAATTTCTAACTTTCTCGAAAAAAACCAAGCAAAAAATATTATCATAGCTATCTTAGCTATTTCTCCAGGCATTATGGATATGGGTCCTATATAAATCCATCTAACAGAGCCGTTAACCTCAGTTCCTACGCCTGGAATAAATAGTATAATTAATAAAATTACTGATACCGCATATATAAGTTTTGCAAATTTTTTATAGTTATTACAGTCATACACGGAAGTGATTCTCAAAGCCACCAATACAATAGCTACCCACATCAATTGTTTAAATAATGTAGCAAAGGGGTTACTCCCACTAGTAATTAAGTTATGGTAACTAGCGCTAAAAATCATATAGGTACCAAAAACTATTAGGACCAACACCACAATAATCAGTATCATGTCTGCTGGGTATTTAGCAAGACCTATAGCCTTGTTTTTTTTCTTTAGTTTTCTTGTTTTAGATTTTGGCTCTACTTTTGCTTTTTTACTTTTCATCTTCTATTCTCTTTAAATTTTCTCTAACCAAGCCTTTGAACTCTCTTCCTCTAACTTCATAATTAGGATACATATCCCAACTTGCACAAGCTGGCGAAAGGAGTACCACATCTCCTGGTTTTGCATTATCAATAGCCTTTTTCACACTATCTTCTAAAGATTGAAACAGGTGAATTTCTTCATATCCTAAATCTTCTGCCTGTCCCTTTATTTTATCTTTAGTTTCTCCAATTAAATACAAAGCCTTTATCCTGCCTTCCCCAAAGGAAAGCATCTCTTTATAGTCTCCACCTTTATCGTAGCCGCCTGCTAACAAATGTATGTTATTTCCCATGGCTTCGATAGCCTTTATTGTAGCATCTGAATTTGTTCCTTTAGAGTCATTCACATATCTAATTCTGTTTTTTTCAGCAAATATTTCTACTCTGTGCTCTACTCCATTAAACGAGAGAATTCCTTTTTTTATTGTTTCTATTCCTATTCCACCAAAATAGCAAATAGCTACAGCAGCTAAAGTGTTCTCTAAATTATGAGTTCCTGGAAGTGGCAATTTCTCAATTTCTATAACCTTTATCTCTTCCTTTTTTTCATTCACTATAAAAATACAATTATCTTTAACACAAGACCCCACCGAAACTTGACTGTTTTTGGTAAAGTAGATTTTCTTGGACTTACTATTATAGCTTATTCTTTCTAACTCTTTATCATCTAAATTTAAAACCAAATAATCAGTTTCTCTTTGATTTTCTGCTATTCTAGCCTTAGTTGAGCCATAGCATTCCATTGTCTTATGTCTATCTAAATGATCTGGTGTTAAGTTCAGTATCGCTGCTACTTTGGGCCTAAAATCGCAAATTGTTTCAAGTTGAAAACTAGATACTTCTGTAATAAAGTAGGTATCCTCATTGCTACTCAGCGCCTCTTCCGCCACAGGGTTACCTATATTCCCTACAATTCTAGTATCTCTTTTACTTTCATCAAAGATTCTGCCCACTAAAGAGGTTGTTGTTGTCTTTCCATTAGTACCTGTTATTCCAAAAAATGTTCCACGACCAATTACGTATGCTAATTCTAGTTCCCCAATAATTTTTCCGCCTTTACCCTTTTGTTCTACAACAATTGGGCTATCCATAGCAATACCAGGACTCACAATTATTAAGTCATATGATTCATCAACTTTAAACTCTTTACCTAAATAAAGAACTGGTTTCACAGCATTTATAAAATCTTTTGCTTCTTTACTTAACTCTTCTAATACTCTATCATCTTTAATGGCAATACTGCATCCTAAATTTTCCAGAACTTTTCCTGCAGAAATTCCAGATTTACCTAAACCAACAATCAAAATTTTTCCACTTTTTATATCCATTATTAAAATACCCCTAAAACTCCTATTCCACAAGCAACTACTGTAATTGCCCAAAACATTAATACAACTTTAGTTTCTTTCATACCTGAGAGTTCAAAGTGATGATGCAAAGGAGCCATTTTAAAAATTCTTTTCCCCCCAGAAATTTTAAAGTACCCCACTTGTAAGCATACTGAAAGGGCTTCCATCACATATATTATTCCAATTATTGGTAATACCAACGGCATTTTCATCAATAAACTAGCAATTACTATCCCGCCGCCTAACGCCAAAGATCCTGTGTCTCCCATAAATATTTTTGCTGGATTTTTATTATATCTCAAGAATCCTAGCAAAGCTCCTGTAAGAGCAATAGCAAATACTGAAACAGAATCTGCATTTAAGTAAACTGCTAACACCGCTAAAAACAGCGATACTAGCACTGTAACTCCTGAAGCCAGGCCATCTAACCCATCTGTTAAGTTAACCGAGTTAACGATTGCAAGTATAGTAAATATTGCAAAAGGCACGTAAAGAATTCCAAGGTCAATATAAAACTTTGCAAAAGGTACAAATATTTCTGTTCCTATATTACTGAAGTAAGCAATATAAATTGAAATTCCAGCAGCCAAGATTAATTGCAACCCTGATTTTTGATATGCTCTAAGACCTAGATTAACCTTTTTGATTACTTTTAGGTAATCATCTAAAAATCCTATAGCTCCGAACCCTAAAAAGGCAACGGCGAGAACTGCCGTGTCAACAGATACAAAACCCCCAATCCCAGCTGCCAATACAGTAGCTGCAATAATAGCAATTCCTCCCATAGATGGGGTTCCTGCCTTTTTTTGATGTGTTTTTGGCCCTTCAGCCCTAATATTTTGTCCCATTTGCTTATGCACTAATACTGGTATTAACACAGATGTCAATACTAAGGCTGCCATAAAACCTAACAGGACTATTACCACTAAATTTGCATAACTCATTCTACACTCCTATAAATTCTCAATAATCTCTTCCAATTTCATTCCTCTAGATCCTTTAAATAAAACTGCATCTCCTTTTTTTACTAGTTTATCTAGGTCATAAATTACATCACACCTATCCTTATAGTGTATAACCTTTAGTTCACTTCCGTCAATATGTTTTCTTCTTTTTTTTGCGCCCAAAAAAATTTTCTCCGCTTCCGTTCCAATAGCAACTACTAAATCAATTTCCTTTCCTCCCACATATTCACCTACTTCATAGTGAGAGTTTTCAGATAATTTGCCAAGTTCTAACATATCTCCAAGAAAAGCAATCTTCCTTTTTGCTTTTATAGAGCAGAGCACGTCTATTGCAGCCTTCATAGAATCAGGGCTTGCATTGTAGGAATCATCAATAATTTTAATTTGGTTCTTCTCTTTAATAGTCAGCCTTCCCTTTGTTATTTCTATTCCATTAAGTGCTTTTTTCCCCTCAGCTAATGTAATCCCACATTTCAGCGCTGCTGCCATAGCTAATCCGCAGTTTATCACATTATGTTCTCCCGGGATATCTAGCTTAAAAGTTTCAATGTCACCTAAATATTCTATATCGAACTCACTTCCAAATTCACCAAAATTCACAATATTTTTAATAATAAGGTCCCCTACGTCGCCATTATTTTTTTTGACCATTATCTGGCAAAACCTATTTGCTTCTTCTTCTATTAAATATTTGCCATCTGGGGCAAATATTAAAGTGTTTCCTTCTGAAAAATATTTGCTTATGCTAAGCTTTTCTTTGGCTATGTCTTCCTTAGTTCCAATAGTTTCACTATGGGATATTCCAATATTAGTTACAATACCTATATCTGGTTTAGTAATATTAGCTAAAAATCCAATGTCCCCTTTATTTCCTGCCCCAAGTTCTAGTATAGCGATTTCTGTATCTTCTTCTAGACTTAATATTGTTAGGGGAGCACCTATTTCATTATTATAATTTCCTTGAGTTTTTCCAGCTTTGTATTTGCTTTTTAACAATTGGTAAGTAAGATCCTTAGTTGTTGTCTTCCCTACACTCCCTGTAATTCCAATTACCTTTGGTTTAATTATTGAAAGATACATTTTCGAAAGTTGTTGCAAAGCTACTAAGGTATCTTTGACTAAAACAACATTTAACTCTACTTCTTTCATTATTTTTTCATCGATGTTCTTCAAAGCTTCTACATCAGAAATAATTAGATTTCTTACACCTTTATCCGTCACCTCTTTTATAAACTTGTGCCCATCTTGCTTTTCCCCAATGAGAAAGAAAAATAAGGTGTTCGAATTTACATCTCTAGAGTCCCTTGATACATTAGTAAAAGTATTTTCACCATTTCCTAAAACCAGTGTTCCATTGATTCCTTCTATAATGCTATTAATTATTATCTCTTTCATCGTATATTACTCCTTATATATGTATACCACGCTTCCTTTTTGAGCTTTTTCATTTTTTGACGGAAACTGAGCTTTCACTTCAAAGTCTGTACCTTCTATTGATTCTGGTGAAACTTTGCAGACAAAACCTGCATCACTTAATTCTTTTATAGCTTCACTTTCTTTCATTCCTATAACATTAGGAACAGATACTTTCTCACTGCTGTCAGTATCTGATTCTCCTACTTCATACGAATGCGGAATTTTCAAATAATTCAATGTATTTTCCATAATATAGTTAACCCAAGGTATAGCGGCTATGGAAGTATAAGAATCAGATGCTTTCGGTTTCTCATTTACAATTAATACAGCAATCTTTGGATCTTCCATTGGAGCCATTCCAATAAAGGATAAGTTGTGCTCTTCAGTATATCCATCTCCACCTACTACATCCGATGTCCCTGTTTTTCCACCAACTGTGTAGCCCTCAATTTTCGCCCCTGTTGCACTATTTTCTACTACTGCAGTCATAATTGATTTTGCCTGATCTGCAGTTTCCTCAGAAACTGTGTTCCTAACAACATTCGGTTCGATTATCGTTTCCTCTCCTTCAGGCGAAATGATTTTTTCTACAAAATGTGGTTCCATTAATTTCCCATCATTCCCCAATGAAGATATTGCTGTTATCATATGTAATGGTGTTACAGCAATTCCATGACCAAATCCCATAGTAGCAATACCTACAGGGCCCGCTTCCTCTTCTGATTGTAATATAGGTCCAGCTTCACTTGGGTAATCTATTCCTGTCACCTCTGTCATACCAAACAGATCCAAATAATCATAAAATTTTTCAATACCTAACTCTGTGGCCATCTCCATATGAGCTGGGTTGCACGAGTTTGACACTGCCTCTGCTAAAGTCTGAGTTCCATGCCCTTCAGGGTGCACCCAACAGTGAATGGTGCTATCTGCAACCACTTTAGAGCCTGAGCAATAAAAAGTATCATCTAAACTAGTTTGCCCTTCCTCTAACGACATAGCTGATGTTAGCAACTTCATAGTTGATCCTGGTTCATAAATATCAGTTATCACTGGATTTCTATATAATTGATCCAGAAAAGCATTCTGCTCTTCATCAGAAAGAGACTCAAAAGTTTCTTTGTCTTTCTCCTCTAGCGGTTCTTTTGGCGAATTTAAGTCAAATGAAGGCGCTGTTGCTGATGCAAGAATTGCCCCAGTTTCAACTTCCATAACAATTGCCGAAACCCTTTCAGACCCATTTTCAATATAAGCTTGGTTTACTGCATCTTCAGCATAAAACTGAATAGCTTGGTCAATAGTTAATACCACATCAGATCCTGGAACTGCTGGGTAGTATTCTTGCTCTGTCCCAACAAGTTCATTTCCCGCCGCATCTTCACTTAGAATCAACCTTCCGTCTTCTCCTGAAAGAACATCCTCATACTCCGCTTCAATTCCTGTAAACCCTTCACCACCATTAACAAATCCAATTACATGGGCAGCAAAAGAGCCATTAGGGTAATATCTTTCAAACTCCTCTATTGTATCAACCCCTGGAATTTCAGCACTTGCAATTTTTTCAGCCAAGTCTTGAGAAACTTTTTCTTTAATTACTACTGGTGTAACATAAGGATTAACACTTGCAGAAAGGACTTTATTAATTCCAACAAATTCCTTTTCAACAACAGGTTTACCCTCCGAGTCTAGAACTACATCCCCGTTGCTGTCTTTAACTTCTTTCTCCGTGATAACACCGTTTTGTTTAAGCTCTTCAGTTTCTTCAAAAGGTTCTTCTATCATTTCTTTAATTATCGCAGAATCTTCTCCAACTAAATTCGCTATTTCCTCAAGATTTTTATTATAAGTTTCCTCATTATATGTCTCATCACTTCCAGTTATATCTTTATACTGAATTGTAATACTATACCCTGTTCCACTTTGGGTCAAAGCATTGCCGTTAGAGTCATAGATTTCTCCACGTCGAGCTTCTAAAGAGGCATTGGACAAATGGTTTTCCAATGCTTTTTTTTCATATTCTTCTCCTCTTACAATTTGATGCCATCCTAATCTGCCAACTAAAACACACATAGCCAACAAAAACACAAAAAAAAGTATTATTAATCGGCCATTAGCCTTCATCATTTTTACTTCTTGATTCTCTTCCCTTAATTTCATTTAAACTCCCACTACTTTTGTATTTCTAAAACATTAACAATTGTACATTTCATAATTCATATTTATTCTAAACAAAATCCCCACAATAAATTACCTATCTGCTAGCATTCCCAAGTAAGCTGAGCAAAGCATATAGTCCTTATAAGTAACCTAAATCTAATTTACTAAAGATCTTTATATTATAACATTTTCTACGTATATAAATCAAAAAGCTAGGCATTTTCCTGCCTAACTTTTCAAAAAACTTCTTAATTATCTTCTTATTCTAAAATTTTAGCTTGTTCCGCAGTTTCATCCGTACTTTCACCTAAAACAACTTCATTACTGTCATCAACAAATACCATTCCCAAATTTTTCAAGGCATACTCTTCTACTTTCTTTGCATTTGTTGCAGTTTCCAACTGAACATTGTGATAGTCAATTTGACTTTGAATCTCTGCATTCTGGCTTTTAATCTCTCCAGCAGAAAACTTAACCGATGCAGTAACTGCAGTAAGCAATATTAATCCGAACATGAGGCATCCTAATAATGCAAATCTAGCTACAGCTTTTCCATCAATCTTTATTCCCTGAGCCTTTTTGTGTTTTCCAACCTTAGGCTTGGAATTTTTTTCTATTCTAACTCTACTTTTTTCCTCCCTTGCTGGAGATTTTCTTCTTTCAGGCTCCATCTTCGGTTCTAGAATTGAATTATTTATACTATTGATACTTCTTGAGAAAGTGGCTTTTTCTGCTTTAGCATCACCTTTCCTCTCAGAATAGGGAACATATGGCCTATATTCATAGGATTGTCCATATTCTTTTCTTGCAAAATTATCACTCATAAGGCCCCTTTCTCTAAAATTTTCTGTAAGTTTTATTACTATTTTCTATTTTATTTTTTGTATTTTTATGAATTCTACTAAATCAAATTTTTTCTACAACCCTTAATTTTGCACTTCTTGCTCTGTGATTGTCATTAAGCTCTTCTTCAGTAGATATTAATGGCTTTCTTGTTATTTTTATTATATCTGGCTTTTTCCCACAAGCACAAGTTACCAACCCTTTAGGACAGGTGCAGGGATTTGCTCTTCGATTAAATATTTCTTTCACTATTCTATCTTCCAAAGAGTGGAAAGTAATTATAGCTAATCGTCCTCCTACATTTAGAGAGTCGCAAAAAGCTTCTACTGCTTTTCCTAGTTGTCCTAGCTCATCATTAACTTCAATCCTTATTGCCTGAAATGTTCTTTTGGCAGGATGAGGTCCATCTCTTCTTGCTCCAGCAGGAATTGCTTCTTTTATTACTCTCACCAATGTCTCTGTATCCTTTATCGGAGTTTTTTCTCGTTCTTTTACAATAAATTGTCCAATTCTAGCAGCCCACCGCTCTTCTCCATAAGCTTTTATGATTCTAACTAATTCTTTTTGGCTATATGTATTCACCACATCCTCTGCAGTTAGACAATCCGTCTGATTCATTCTCATGTCCAAAGGTGCATTTTGCATATACGAAAAACCTCTACTATTACTATCTAGTTGAAATGAGGAGACACCTAGATCTAGTAATCCACCATCTATGCCGTTTGCACCTTCTAATGACAATATATTTTTTATATCAGAGTAATTACTCTGTACAAAACTGATTTTACACGCGGTTTTATTTAAAACTTTTTTTGCCGATTCAAGAGCATCTATGTCTCTGTCAATCCCAATTAACCAGCCTTCCTCACTTAGATTATTACAAATCTCCAAGCTATGTCCGCCGCCTCCTAGAGTACCATCTACATATATTCCAGACTCTTTAATTTTTAACATTTCAATGCATTCTTTTAATAGCACTGATGTATGGTTAAATTTCATACTTTTCCATGCCCTCTTCTATATCTTTAATATCTAAAGGTTCATTTTCTTCCATAGCATCCCAACGTTCCTTGCTCCAAACTTCCACTTTAGTATTACATCCAACAGTAACAAGCTCTTTTGTTATTCCAGCATTCAATCTAAGTTCCTGAGGAATTGTAACTCTTCCCTGCCTATCAATTTCTTGATCCACTGCATTTGAGAAAAAATACCTTGAAAATTTTCTAGCTTTTGGATCTGACATAGGAAGCTTTGATAGTTTTTTTACGAAAGTATCCCATTCTTCCATAGAATAAATGTATAAACACCCATCTAAACCTGTAGTAATTACACACCTTAAGCCTAGCAGCCCCCTAAACTTTGCTGGAACCACCATTCTTGACTTAGCATCTATGGAATTTTGATATTTCCCCATTAATTGGTTTTTTTCCATCAGCATGAAATTTCTCCTTATGTACTACCACTTTACCCCATTCCTAACCACTTTTCAACTCTTTTTATATGTTTTTTGGGAAACTAAACCACTTCTTCCCCCCTTTCTACCACTTATACATATTATTTTTCTCAATAAAGTTGTAGGCTTCCAAGATATAGTATGCGGAGATAAGTTAGCTACAAGATATTGATTTTTTAATTATCTTCCTAATCAGACTTACCTACTTAGGATTTAATAAAAATTTATCTTTGCAAGCATCAAGTTCAGAGTAATTTCATAGAAAAAAACTCGAGAAGTGGTTACTATTACTCATTTGTAGTAAAGCTAAATCGAAACTCATATAAGAAATACAACTCATATTAGGACTGCCAAAAAAACTACTAAAAAACATAAAATCAAATATAACCAGCAAAGCAATTGTCTAGGAGCATAGTTTTATAGTATAATGATTAGGAATGTACATTTTCCATTTTAATTTAGATAATTATCACAATACACATTACTATTAGGAGTAAGAAATGCACACAAAAAAAATCATAATAATTCTTTCTTGCACTTTGCTAGTTTTACTGTTATTTTCAGGGATACTAATAATAACTAATCAAATTAACATCGGCGAAAAAGAAGAAAGTACTTCCATAGAGCCTGATGAAATGACTGCAGAGTACTTAATGTCAGAATATCCTGAAACACTAATTACTAATGGAGCATTAGCCACACTATCTTCAATAGGCGAAATAAAACCTAGCTCCGAAGAAGGTTATTACGAAATAGTTTTAGAAGGTAAAGAAGCCTTTCCTGATGAAAAAGAAGCAGATGGATATTATCTTGCTGATGTAAACACTTCCCTTCCTGTTGTCCTAGATTCAGAAACTCAAATAGTTTACAATGACAACAATAATTTTATTATTCTTTCCTTAGAAGATTTCATTATAAAACATAACGAAGACCTAGCTGCCATAGCTAGTGCAGAAGAAATTTCAAGTATAGACAAATCCACTTTAAGCGAAGATGAAATAATGGAACTTGAAAGCCAAAAAATTGCAGCAGTCGAAAAGTATTACAATGTGTATACTACAGGGACACAAACACTTTTGATAACTCCGTTTGTATACACCTCAGAAAAGGAGTAACTATGTTTAATTCAACGCCCGATCCTATAGCCATTAGCCTTGGCTCTTTTGATATTAGATGGTATGGTATCTTTGTTACCCTAGGCATCCTAACTTCAACTATACTTATATATTTAAGAGCCCCTAAATTTAATATAAACAGAGACAGTACTTTAGATATGTTTCTCTGGGCCATCCCCTGTGGAATAGTAGGCGCGCGTCTTTATTATGTAATCTTTCAATGGGATTATTATTCTAACAATCTGATTTCAATTATTAGAATTGATGAAGGCGGATTGGCAATCCATGGCGGGCTTATATTTGGCGGCTTAGCTTTATTATTAGTTTGCAACTATCATAAAATTAAAATTTCAAATTGCCTAGACTTATTTGCTCCAGCCGTTGTAATAGGACAAGCCATTGGGCGCTGGGGAAATTATTTCAATATGGAAGCCCATGGTGGGCCTACAGATTTACCTTGGGCAATTCCCGTAAATGGGGAAATGGTACACCCTACATTTTTATATGAATCACTTTGGTGTGCCCTACTATTTATCTTCCTAATAATATATGAAAATCGAAGAAAGTTCGAAGGACAAATTTTCCTATTATATGGATTCTTATATTCACTAGAAAGGTTTTTTGTAGAAGGCTTACGTACCGATAGCCTAATGTTTGGACCTCTTCGACAAGCACAATTTATCAGTCTATTATCCATGGCAGCTTGCCTAATAATATATATAATCTTAATTAAAAAGCAGAAAAATAAAGTAAGGAGCTAAATTATAATGAAACTTGGAATCGTAGGCCTACCAAAT
>CAYJHC010000070.1:0-10564 GCA_964370075.1 uncultured Oscillospiraceae bacterium
TTAGATGTAACAAAAGTTGGAACAGAATATCAAGTTACAAATATTAGTGGTAAAAAGGCAAAGCCAGGAACATTGGAAGGATATCATATGGAAATGTCAGATCTTAATACTGATTTGAACTCTAATTATGGATCATTTTTGACTGTCCCAGAATCATTAATATTAGATGGTAGAGATGATGATGAGGTTGCTGCAACAGATAAGTCAGGAATCCTAGAGGATCAAACTGCAAGAAGAGCGGTAGATTCCTATGGAAATAATGAATATCCATATGGATTTAAAGCACATTGGATTATAGGACTATACAATGCAGAGCAAACTTCTGATGGGAAGTGGATTTACAAGGTGGATATAACTGTAACTAATGCCTTTGGTGAAGAAGTGAAAGGAATTTTAGATGTCACAGTTGGAGGAACAACAACTTCCCCAGTAGTTGAAGATTTCATAGCATACTAGATATTGTGAACTGACTTATGAAAGAAGCATTAATTAAAAACGAGGCAAAATCGTACTAATGGAGGATTCACACATTCTCCAATACACAGGATGGTATTACAAATTAAATAGGAGAAAAGTATGAAAAAAAGAGGAATGTTTGGACTAATAATTGACTTTATATTAGTATTCCTTACAGGTGGAATATGGTTAATCTGGCTAATAATTAGATTCTTGAGAAAAAGTTAACTAGATACTTGGAATAGTTTATTTAGATCTTAAATTTATTATAGTAAAGTGGAAAGGAGAGTAGGGTAAATTCCCTACAAAAAAGAACATGAAAAAATTATTATTACTATTATTAACACTTACGCTGGCATTTTCTTTAACGGCATGTGGCAGCGAAGGGAGTGGAACTTCTGGTGAAGAAGAAAAAGAGGATGTAGCTTATGAGGTTTCCTATGAAAATGCATCAATTTATGTAGATAGCATAGATACAATTTGGGCAACTGCAATTTGGGAAGTTACAAATACAGGAGGGAAACCCTTGAATATGGACCTTGCCTCTTGTGATTTTGAAGATGCCGATGGAGCGTTAGTAGCTACGGAATCATTGGTTAGTGTATATCCAGATATAATAAATCCTGGAGAAAAAGCATATTATTATGTAGAAACTATTTTGGATACTCTGCCAGAAGGAGAAGAAATAAAAGTAATTCCACGGGTTGAGGCAGAAATGGCAAATAGTGAGAAGGTTAGATATGAAACATCAGAAGTAGAACTAATAGATCAAGAATATTGGGGAATAGAAGCTCTTGGTCGTGTGGAAAATATAACATCTGAGCCTGTGGAGTCTTTAGAGGTAGCTGTTATTCTTTTTGACGAGGAAGATAAGCCAGCACAAGTTTTACATGCATGGATTGCTGAAACAATAGAGGCTGGACAAAAAATAGGATTTGAGGCAACAACATTGTATTCTAATGAAAACTTTACAACAGAAAATGTATCTAGATTTGAAACCTATGCTTATCCAGACAACTGGTAAATAGAAATATGATGAATATTATTAAATAGTGATAGCTTTTGTTGAAGAGAGAATATATAAAAAGTAAGAGTTCTTAGGAGGGGTTTATGAGTAGAAAAATTATTGTTAGTCTATTGTTAATCGTTTTTTGTGTGTATTTAAGTGGGTGTTCTTCAGATTCAGATAAATTTATTGGAACATGGAGTGGAATAACAGAAAGTGATATGAAAATAACTGTTATTTTTTCTGAAAACGATATTGTAACTATGACTCTTGACTCTATAGGAGTTTCAGGTACATATGTTGTAGAAGGTGATATTGCAACTATAACTATTGAAGATACAGGCTCTACAGGAACAGCTACTATATCTAGTGAAACAACATTAGTGTTTGTAGCAGGCGGAGAATCAGTTGAGTTAGAAAAAGATATTTAAAACAAGTTTAAAGAAGATAAAAGGGCCTAGGCTAATTCCTGGACCCTTTTAGTATATTTGTTGGGTATTTGATTCTTTGTTTTATAAATAAAAATTAAACTGGAGAATATTAGTATTGCTATAGATGGAGTGATAAAGCTGATAGATTTTAATTTAGATAAAGAATATGCAGATACAAAAAGAAATAATTAATATATTTGACGAATATAAAGAGGAGTATATATGGAAAAGGATAAAGTGAAAATCGAAAAAAGACTTGAAAATATGAAGGAATTTTATATTAAGACTAATGAAATAGTAGATAATCTGCCGGATTCAATTCCTGAAAAAATCAAAACAACATTAAAAAATGCAATTACTGGAGATAAGGAGTTGAAAAAACTAATGGAAGGAATTGATTCGCATAGACCTCCAAGGATGCTTTTGATAGGAAGAACAGGAGTAGGGAAAAGCAGTTTCATAAATGCTATATGTGAAGCATACGTTGCACCTGTGAGCAATGTTAAAAGCTGCACAAAACATACAACTAAGTATGAGTACAAGGGTGAAGCAGATCAACCACTAATGGAATTCCTTGATACAAGAGGTATAGCAGAATCTGAAAGCTTAAATGATACGGTTTCGGCAGAAGAAATGTTACTGAGCGAAATTAATGAATTTTCACCAGATGTTGTAATAATGATGCTAAATTGCACTCGTAGAGATGATATTGTTGATGATGTAGAATTTTTAAAGAAGGTTACAAGAGAATATGAGGAATTTCATAAGATAAAGTTACCTATTGTTGTAGTAGTGAACAAATGTGATGAAATGGCACCATCTCGTTACAAGGAACCCAAGAACTATCCTCAAAACAAAACAGAAAAAATACAAGAGGTGGTACGGTACTATAAAGGGATTATTGCAAAAAATGGACTTGAAATTAATGATATTGTACCAGTATCATCACTTATAGATTGGCAGACATATGATGGGACGGAGGTTGATGTTGAACAAATTGCTGAACTTCGCAAATTGGATATAATGAATTTAAAAATAGCTTTTGATGGAAGATATGGTATTGATGAACTGATTGATATTTTAGAAGATGCTATCGTTGATTTTGAAGCAAAGATGGGACTAAAGATGGCGGCAAGATTAAATGTTGTTATAAATAGAGTGGCAAAACACCTTAATAAAATTTTTTCTGGTATATCTGCGACTGTTGCGCTAACCCCAATTCCTTTATCAGATATTTATATACTACTGATTTTACAAAGCATGTTGGTTGCGTTAATTGCATCTTTGAGCGGAAGAGAAGTATCTTTAGATACAGGAAAAGAATTTATTTTTAGTATTGGTGGAGTTGGAGCTATTGGTTTTGGAGCTAGGCTTCTAGCGGGGCAATTAGGTAAGTTAGCAAATGTAGTATTTCCTGGTGCAGGAACGGCAATTAGTTCTACTGTTGCCTATGCAGGTACAAATATTATTGGCAGTGCAGCTATCACATACTATATTAATGACCAAAATATGGATGTGGTAAAAGAAAAATTTGAAGAGAGTAAAAATAAAATGAAAGAAAAAAAGAATATTTAAATGTATATAATCATTGTGTTGTGTTTTAGGATTACAGGATGTTAATTCGAACTTTCTAAACCTATAAACTGATTTTTTATAAATTGTTTAAAAGTCATTAATTTTATTAATAATTTTTTATAAGTAATCTATGCATAAAGGAAAATTTTATGTTATACTAGCTTCGGTTGATATAGTTATAATGGAAAGGAGAACTTGATAATATTCAAGTAAAGTAAACATGACAATAGAAAAGAAAAAGCCAGCATTAGCCGTTTACATTGTAGGGGCACTAGTTTTAGGAATAATTGTAGGATTATTTATGACTGATGTGCCAGAGATTGCAGATGAATATATTGCACCATTTGGTACTATATTTCTTAATCTTATCCAATTTATTGTAATACCAATTGTATTTTTTTCGATTATTTCAGGAATAATTTCTATGAAAGACATTAGAAAAGTAGGGACAATTGGAATTAAAACAATTATTTACTTTTTTATGACAACTGCAGTTGCCCTTGTTATTGCTCTTATTATTTCAAATTTGTTTAAAGGGTCTTTTGCAGTTTTGGAGACAACAGGGTTAGAATATACAGAAAGTAGTGAGCCGGTATCATTTATGGATACTTTAGTAAATATGTTTCCGAGCAATATAATACAACCTTTCTCAGAGGCAATTATGCTACAAGTAATCTTTGCATCTGTAATCTTTGGATATGGAATACTTGTTGTAGGTGAAAAAGGAAAGCCTTTTAGAGATTTTGTCGAAAGTATAACTGTGATTTCAATTGCTATTATGGATTTGATTTTAAAAATTTCTCCAATAGGAGTATTTTGTTTAATTACTCCTGTTGTTGCAACTCATGGAGCATCAATTTTAGGTAGCTTAGGGATGGTGCTTCTTTGTGCATATGTATGCTATATAGTACATTCTTTACTAGTGTATTCAATAACAGTTAAAGCTTTTGCAAATATTAGTCCGATAACCTTTTTCAAGAAAATGGCAGCAACTATGATGTTTGCGTTCTCATCATCTTCATCAGTAGGGACACTTCCATTAAATATGGATTCTTGTGAAGCCTTAGGCGCAAGAAAAGATATAACTTCTTTTGTATTACCTTTAGGTGCTACTATTAATATGAATGGTACTGCAATTTACCAGGCTGTGTGTGCAGTATTTATTGCATCTTGTTATGGAATTGAACTCACTATTGCTCAGATGATAAGTATTGTTATAACTGCAACACTTTCTTCTGTTGGAACTGCAGGAGTGCCTGGAGCAGGAGTAGTTATGTTAGCCATGGTACTTCAAAGCGTAGGCCTCCCAGTTGAGGGTATTGCCTTAGTTATGGGAGTAGATAGAATATTTGATATGGGTAGAACAACAGTAAATATCACAGGTGATGCAGCCTGTGCAGTAATTGTATCTGCAATGGAAGATAAAAAAGAAGCAAAAAAAAAGAAATTAGTAGAAAAAAATAATTAACTAAAAGTTGCAGCATTGTTGATAGTCTGAAAATAAACCATATAAAGTGGATAATAAATCTACTTTATATGGTTTTTCATAACTTACTAACATTTTCGATAAAAACATAGTTAGTGGTTGAAGAATAAGCTGGAGAAAAAGTATAATTTAATTGAGAGAAGCTTTTGATTTCTTCTAGCTGAGTAACCTTATTCTCAGCTAACCATCTTACCATTTGTCCTCTAGCCATTTTGCACTTGGTGCCTTTTTCTTTGACCTTCCCATCAATTAGCTCGCCAAAGGTTATAGTTAGAAAAATCATAGTAGGGGGCAAATATTTTTTGATAGCATCACTGTATTCTTTAGATGCTAAATTGACTACTAGGTTGCTCTCTTTCTCTATGTCTAGAGCTAGTTTGTTCCCCCAAAATTCATAAAGGTTTTTGGTATCGTTTATAGATAATTTGGCTTGCATTTCTAGTCTATAAGGGGTTACTCCATCAAAAGGTCTTAAAATTCCATAAAATCCAGATAGAATTCGAAGATGCTTTTCTAAATAGGTTAAATTTGATTCTTCTAAAACTTCAGGTCCCATATACTGATATTGGATTCCTTCGTAAGAGAAGATAGCGGGGGATAAGTTTTTTTCTAGATCCATATTTTTTAATCTGTCAATATTTAGATTTGCAATTGAATCATTACATTTCCATAAAGATTGTAATTCATTAGGGGCCATTTGGGTTAACTGATCTAAGACAGCATTTGTGCAATCTAGATATTTAGGAAGATTTTTATGAAGAAAAATATCGTTATTTACATTCATTTTTTTTGCAGGGGAAATTATAATTATCATTTTAAGTTTAGCTCCTGAAATCAGTAAAAGTAGTCACCATTTGATTTAGATATGATTAATTTTAAATTTCTATATTAAGAAAAGCGATACCAAGGATTACATGCCTTGAGGGAGTACTTCTAACCAATACCCGTCTGGGTCAGAGATAAAGTAAATCCCCATTTCTGAGTTCTCAAAGCAAACACAGTCCATTTCTTTATGCTTTTTAAGAGCCTTTTCATAATCATCCACTTCGAACGCAAGGTGAAATTCGTTATCGCCCAAGTTATAAGGCTTTTTCCAATCTCTAAGCCAAGTTAGCTCTAACAAATGAGAAGCTTGGTCATTTCCAAGATAAACTATTATAAAGCTACCATCTTCTGCTTCTATTCTCTTAGATTCTTTTAGTCCAAGAGCTTCTTTATAAAAAGCCATGGACCTTTCTAAATCTAGAACATTAAAGTTATTGTGTATCATTTTAAATTTCATAGTATTATTGCCTCCTTAAACAATATAAATTTTCTACATGCCATTGTAAAGCGATTCTGAGTAATATTGGCAGAGCACTTGATTATTATAAAGAATTGTAATTAAGTTTGCTACAGACAATTTACATTTAAATTATAACACAAACAAAGAAGGGATAGCAGAGTAGACCTTAAATTAAGTTTTAGTAAATTTAATAAAAGAGGGAATTCAGGAAGAGTAGTTGTCCTTGACGAGCAAAAGAAAAGTTGTTAAAATAATAACAGGGCTTTAAAGAGCGGCAGTATATGTATAAGTAGGAAAGAGCAAAAAAAGAAAGAAATGAGGAGAAAAAAATGGCTAATATTATAATTGCACCATCAAAATATGTTCAAGGCAAGGGAGAACTAAAGAACTTGGGAGACTTTGTAAAAAAATTAGGTAAAAAGTCCTTAATCTTAATTAGCCCGTCTGGAGCAAAGAGATTTGGAGAAACTGTAGAAAAAAGTCTTGAAGAAAACGGGGTTAACCTTGTTTTTGATCATTTTAACGGAGAGTGCAGTAAGCAAGAAGTAGAAAGACTTCAAAAAGTAGTTAAAGACAATGACTGTGACAATATTATTGGTGTAGGTGGCGGAAAAATTTTAGACACTGCAAAGGCTGTAGCATATTATGAAGAAGCCCCTGTAACTATTGTTCCAACAATTGCTTCTACAGATGCACCATGTAGTGCTCTAACAGTGTTATATACAGAAGAGGGAGTATTTGAAGAATACCTATTCTTGCCGCAAAATCCTAATCTAGTATTGGTAGATACAGATGTTGTGGTTAATGCACCAGCTAGATTATTAGTTGCGGGTATGGGAGATGCTCTTGCTACTTATTTTGAAGCTCGTGCATGTGATGCTTCAGGAGCTATTTCTTGTGCAGGGGGAACTACTACACTAGCAGCACTTGGCCTTGCAAAATTATGCTATGAAACACTGCTTAAGGATGGGTATATAGCAAAACTTGCTCTAGAACAAAAAGTTTGCACAAAGCCAGTAGAAAATATTATAGAAGCAAATACATTGTTATCAGGTATAGGATTTGAAAGTGGAGGCCTTGCAGGCGCTCATGCAATACATAATGGATTCACTGTTCTTCCTGAGTGCCACCATTTATATCACGGAGAAAAAGTGGCCTTTGGAACTATTGTCCAGCTAGTTCTTGAGAATGCTCCTCTTGAAGAAGTAGAAGAGGTTATATGTTTCTGTAAGGATGTAGGATTGCCTACAACTCTTAAAGAATTAGGTATAGAAGAAATTAAGGGCGAGGAGATAATGGCAGTTGCTCAAGCGGCTTCTGTAGAAGGAGAAACAATTCATAACCTACCACAAAAGGTTACTGCTGAAGATGTATATGCGGCTATCATGGTTGCAAATTCTCTAGGTGAAAAAATTTAAAGGGAAAGAGGTTTACTCTTTCGCCAAATGAATATTCTAATGAAATAACAGATAGTGAACATTATTTATAAAGTTAAAACTCCTAAGCAGATTTGTTACAAATTATTAAAACAAGCAAGATTTAAGCAAGATGTTTGAATCTTGCTTTCTTAATGATATAATATATCATTAAGGTAGAAGACTGATCATAATATGCTAGATATTTAAATATGGAGAAATATAGATCGACTTATGAAATAACAAATAAAATGTTAGCCTAGGTATCAAAAACAGTGTCAATTAGTTCATTTACCTTTAGTTATTGAGAAGAAATCTTTAATATTTGAGCAAGTAAAAGAGGTGATTATGAGTAAAGTATTTTTAGCCTGTGAAGCAGTGAAAACTCAACTTGAAGCAGCAAAGGCAAAATATAATTGTAGTCATGAAACAGTTTATTTTGATAGTGGTTTGCATGTAAGACCAGAAAAGTTAAAGCAAGAGCTAGAAAAATGTTTGTTTCAACTTAAAGATGCAGATATAATATATTTGGTTATGGGAGTGTGTGGGAATTCTTTTGATGGAATATATGCACCAACGAAAATTATTGTTCCAAAAGTGGATGATTGTATTACTATGTTGCTTACTACTACAGAAGTTCCTAATATAAACTTAAAGCAGACAGGACATATGTATATGACGAAAGGAATGATAGACTTAGCAAACAGTGAAAATTCTTTAGGATTAGGTTATGAAGATTTAATAAGTAAGTTTGGCGAAAAAAAAGGAAAAAGGATATATAAACTTACTTATGATAGTTATAAATTCTTTGATATAATTGATGATGGAACTTATCCAGTATCCGAAATATATGAAGAAACAGAAAAGATGGCAAAACATGCAGAGTGTGATCTGTTAATAGCGGAAGGATCTAATATCATTTTAGAAAAACTGTGTAGAGGAGATGTAGATGCACAATTTGTAATTTTTGAAAAAGGTGCGCTAATGGATGTGGAGGCTTTTTTATAGGATAAACTTTTACGGGTATAGAAATTAGATGTACTTAATATAAGGAATATGGATTTTGATTCTTTAGAGGAAATCAGAGCAGAGGAAGAAAGGTAAATTGTGGAAGTAATAAAAAAAGGACTGTATAAGCACTATAAAGGAAATAATTATCAGGTGCTTTATATAGGAACGCATTCAGAAAGCTTAGAGGAAATGGTTGTATATCGTGCATTATATGGAGAACAGGGAATTTGGATAAGACCAGCAACTATGTGGAATGAAGTACTCCTTGTTGATGAAAAATTAGTTAAGAGATTTGAATATATAGGAGAAAAAATAGATGAAGAATAAAACTATAACTATAGTGGGGATTGGAATTTTAGGTGGCAGTTATGCTATGGGCCTTAGAAGAGCAGGGAATATTGTTTACGGCATTGATATTCTTCAAGAGAGTATCGATTTCGCATTGGAAAATGAATACATATCAGAGGGTTCGATAGATGATTATTCACATTACTTAAAGAAAAGTGATATAATTATTTTATGCCTATATCCAAATACCTTGATCCAGTGGATTAAGGATAACGGCCATTTGATAAATAAAGATGCAATAGTGACAGATGTTTGTGGTGTAAAACAAGGTATAGTTGAAGAAGTTCAATCTGCACTTGAGCCATATGGGATTGAATTTTATGCCTCGCACCCAATGCGAGGAAAAGAGTCTTTAGGGGTAAGACATGCGGATGCCTCGATTTTTAGAGACGCAAATATTATTTTGGTTCCCACAAGCAAGAATACTGAAAGGGGGGAAGAAACTATAAGAAAGCTTGCGTACACGTTAGGCTTTACTAGTGTTTCTAAGCTTACCGCTTTTGAGCATGACAGAATGATAGGCTATCTAAGCCAATTGACCCATGCTATAGCAGTTAGCCTTATGACTGCAAATAGTGATGAGGGTTTAGAAAAATATAGTGGGGATAGCTTTAAAGACTTGACAAGGATTGCTAAAATTGATGAGAATTTATGGAGTGAACTTTTCGTTTGGAATAAAGAAATTCTTTGTGATGAAATTGATATTTTTGTAGAAAATCTTCAAGCTCTAAGAAACCATATCCATGATGAAAATTTTGATGGAATGAAAGATATGTTTAGGCTTTCAACAAATAGAAGAAAACTATTTGATGAATAGTAATTGCATTAATAGTAGACTATTTTTAAAGTGGGAATTACATGTATACCTGGTTTCGTGAACTTAAACTGCATATACTTTGTTATTGCCAAAAGTAAGTTAAATAAAACTAAATCTAAAGAACAATTAATTTAGATATTTATGATAATAAAAGGGAGAATAATATTATGAGAAAAAATTTTGGACCTAAGCCAGCATTATATCCGCAGTTAGTGTTAATTGTAGGAACCTATGACGAGAATGGAAAACCAAATGCAATGAATGCAGCTTGGGGAGTCCATTTTGAAATGACTAAAGTATTGCTGTGCATTACATCGACTCATAAGACCGCAAAGAATATTAAAGGGCAGAAAGCATTTACTCTAAGCATAGGGACTGTATCTAATGTAATGGCTTGTGATTATGTGGGTATTGTTTCTGGTAATAATGTAGAAGATAAATTTGCTAAAGCAGGATTCCATGATATTAAGTCTGAGTTTGTAAATGCTCCTATAATCACAGAATTCCCACTAACTATTGAGTGTGAACTAGAGAGTATTGATGAAGAAAAAGATTTGATTTTTGGAAAAATTATTAATGTAAGTGCAGATGAAAGCATTTTAGATGAAAATGGAAATGTCTCTACAGAAAAACTAAACCCAATTGTTGTAGAACTTATGACAAATAAGTACCTGCAAGTTGGAGGAAAAGTTGGAAATGCATTTACTGACGGAAAACTTTTATCAAAGTAATAG
>CAYJHC010000071.1:0-10398 GCA_964370075.1 uncultured Oscillospiraceae bacterium
TATCCATTATTGTATGGACCTTTGCATCATCGCCTTCTGCAAGGGGTTTATAGAGTGTATATGTAATTGCTGTCCCTACTCCTAGCTCCGCAAGAGAAAGCATAGAAAGTACATTTGTAAACACTCCATTCACGCCAAGATATTCGATTCCCAGCGTATGAATAAAAACTGTACGAGACACAAAATGAGCAACAAGCACAAGTATTTGTCCTATTATTGCAACCATCATATTCCTCATTGAGTTTCGCGTTCTCGACATATTAATTCCTTTATTAACACTTTTCTTTTCTAGTTTTAACGAAGTTTCCTGTTCTTACTATAGAGTCCACTTTACAAGCTCTTAATTATTTAACTACAATGCACTGGTCAATCACCCTTTTGCTTGCATTTCCATCTTCTAGATAGTTATATTTTTCATTAAACTCTTTATACTTGTCATCTAGTTTAAACCTTGCGGTGTTCCTAATTGATTCTATTAAATCTTCTTCTTTTTCGACTATGTCTCCTGGTAATTCATTTAAATCTAAATAAAAACCTCTAACATCATCTCTATACTCTGCCAAGTCATACATATAGTAAATAATTGGTCTTTTTAGCACTGCATAATCAAAGAAAACACTAGAGTAGTCAGTAATAAGTAGGTCAGCTACTAGATAAAGATCATTTATCTCTGGATAATTTGTAACATTGATTATAAAGTCTTTGTGTTGACTTAGGTCTATTGTATTTCCAATGAAATAATGGGTTCTAAATAACATTATGAACTCATCACCTAATTCCTCTTTTAGCCTATCTATCTGAAACCCTAAGTCCCAGGTATATCCTACGCCAGTTTCATGGTTATTGTCTCTAAATGTTGGGGCATACAAGATTACCTTTTTATTACCATCTGTAATTCCTAGTTTTTCTTTTAGCAAGCTAACATCTTCTGCAGTAGAATTAATCAAGGCATCATTTCTTGGATATCCGGTTTCAAGTATCTTGGCCTTCTCATTATACTTACTCAAACGAAAGCTAGAATTTAATTTTTCCGAAGTAAACTTAGAAGGAGAAATCATATAGCTAATTTTCTTTGATTCAATTTGATATCTCTCTCCAATTTCCTTTAGAGAATTCAAAGGATTACCCTCATTATTTTCTATGTCAAATCCTAATTTTTTTAAAGGTGTTCCATGCCAGGTTTGTATATACACTTGTCCTTCCCTAACAGTGCCTATCTTAGTTCCAATGGAATTTGTTACAATGTACTTTGCCTTTGCATACCACTGATAGTATTCAGCGCTTTCACAATTGACTAATTTTGCCCTATTTAGTGCTTTAACATTTTCATACTCTTTTGGCTCACTAAAAAACCAAACAAAGGTGAAATCGTCAAACCTCGGCTCCTTAATCATAGCCTCATAAATCGCCTTTGGGCTGCAGGTATACTTCCCCCCTTGATATGCTTCAAAGATAATCAGTTTTTCTTCTATTTCATATTTTTTTGCATATGCCTCAAATACACTGGTCCTTTTTTTATAGGCCATTTTTCTATATGCCTGCCTTAAAAAGCTACTTTTTTTTGCTATGCCTACAAGTATGTTTTCCCCTTGTTTCATCACCAATTTCTCCAAATATCTTTGTCTTTGTATATCATTTAGTCTAACTAAATAGTTACTCTTTCTTTCCTTCTAAGCTTTCCTTTTAGCTCATATGAAAATTCTATCCTCTCCAGGCTCTGCTATATGTTTTACTTCCCTAGAGACGCCCCCAGTAGTTCATATAACTTCTCTGCTTCATCTGCAGTTAGAGTAATCCCCTTTCCCATTTTTTCGTGTTCAGGCGCCCAGTCTCTTATATCATACTTTGCGGTTGCACCATTCCAAGAAACAAGGTTCAATTCTTTGGTCCATCCTCTGCCGCCTTCTGCTATAACACCTATTTCTTCAGTTATTTCATATTTAATATCTGCCATTTTCTTTTCCCCCATTCCCCTTTAATCTGCTTTGCTTGGAGTACAGCTGCCAAGGCAGAATATTCCAAGCTATAATACCCTTTAGTATACCATATTTTCAACCTTTTCTTCAAGTATAAGCCTCTTCAACCAAATCACTAAAATTTTTCTTCACAACAAAATAGCTGGATAGCATATTTCATGCATACCCAGCTACTGTTAATTATTTTCTTTTATCCAAGTCTATCCAATTGAAATTGCTCGTTGTTATTATTACTCTGCTAAAGCTGCTGTAATAATTGCCATTGAGTATACCTCTTCAGCATTACATCCACGTGACAGGTCATTAATTGGAGCATTAAGACCTAGTAGTACTGGTCCGTAAGCGTCAAATCCTCCAAGTCTTTGAGCTATTTTGTATCCAATGTTTCCTGCATTAATGTCAGGGAAGATAAATGTATTTGCATTTCCTGCAAACTCAGTGTTTGGAGCCTTTATCTCTGCTACTGTTGGTGATACTGCACAGTCAAACTGCATTTCACCATCAATAACATTTTCAGGTAACTCAGCATATAGTCTCTTTGCTGCATTTGCAACCTTATCAACGCTTTCTCCCTTACCTGATCCTAATGTAGAATAAGATAAGTATGCTAATCTTGGTTCGATTCCAAATGTTTTTGCACATTCGATACACTCTTTACCAATTTCATATAGGTCATCTTCTGAAGGGTTAATGTTAATTGCGCAGTCACCCATAGCAAGAACTTCATTATCTCCTGAAGCCTTTTCTCTAACCATAATAAAACATGAAGATACTATGTTGTTTTCTGGTTTAGTTTTAATAATTTGAAGTGCAGGTCTTACTGTATCTGCTGTTGAGTATGTAGCTCCGCCTAAAAGTGCGTCTGCAACTCCCATTTTTACAAGCATAGTTCCAAAGTAGTTACCTTGTAATAACATTTCTTTAGCTTGCTCCTCTGTCGCCTTACCTTTTCTTATTTCAACAAATGATGCTACCATTTCATCCATTTTGTCATAAGTGGCAGGGTCTATTATTGTAGCTCCCTGAATGTGAAATCCACCTTTTTCAGCAGCTGCCTTAACTTCTTCTTCATTTCCAATTAATACTGGCGTTAATCCTGGTCCTGCCAGTAACCTAGCTGACGCTTCTAATATCCTAGGGTCTGTGCCCTCTGTAAATACAATTTTCTTTGGGGATGCTTTTAATTTTTCTAATAATTTTCCAAACATAGTCTTTCCTTTCTCTTATCTATTTAACTAAACATATACGTTTTTAATATTTGAAAAGTCTTTCTTTTCCGACAATTATTGTACCATAATTAGTGTTCTAATACAAATGAAACTTTATAACAATTTTCCACATCTTATTCCAGAAAATCAAACTATTGCTTTTATATAGTTTTATACAAAATAAAGGAGATGGATCACCCTCAATTAATCCATCTCCCTCCTAGCTTCACATAATCAGGCAGCATTATAATTCAGCCGTATCATGTTACCTTGCTGTTGTTTTCTTTATCTTTTTATAATCTAGCTCTTATTTTCCTTTATATTTTATCGAGCTCTTTGATTTCCTCTAAGTCTTCATCCTTTACAATTTTAAATTCTTTTCTGTAAAGCAAATCATACATTACTGGAACTACAAACAATGTCATTATGGTAGCATATAGCAAGCCTCCAATTACCACTATCGCCATAGGACTAATCATGTCCGTTCCTGTTCCTAGTCCTAGGGCAAGGGTAGAAAGTCCTAATACCGTTGTTAAGGCTGTCATTACAATAGGTCTTAGCCTTCTTGCTCCGGCTGTAAGTATGGCTTCTCTTTTCTCCATGCCATTACCTCTAAGCTTATTGGTGTAGTCTACAAATACTATACCATTATTTACTACAATTCCTGACAGCATTACAAACCCAAGCATGGCTACTGTACTTATCTCATTTCCAGTTAGTACCAGTGCCAAGAATCCTCCCGTAAAGGCCAGTGGCATGGTAAACATAATTATAAATGGAGATAGAAGCGTTTGGAACTGAGCTACCATAATCAGATATACAAATGCTACAGCAACGAGTATCATAGTCACCAGATCAATCATAGTCTCCATAATCATCTCATTTTCCCCACCATACTCAAGCTCGTACCCTTCTGGAACTGGGAAATCCTCCAGTGCTGCCTCAATGTCTCTAGCTACCAAAGTTACATTATGCCCTTCATCTACTGTTGCTGACACTGTCATCACTCTGCTTAGCCCTTCATGTGCAATACTAGTAAGCCCTTCTGCAGTTTCAAACATTGCGATTTTACCGAGTTCAACTTCCTGCTCACCTGTGGCTGTTTCCGCTGTGATGATATAGTCTTCTAGTTGATCGTTGGTTAGAACGTCCTTTTCATCCTTTACTACAACGACCTGATAGTCTTCATTATCAGCACTCAAAATTGTAGCATCTTGCTCTACTTCTAACGCTTTCGTTACTTCCTGATACACTTGGGCTACTGTTAATCCATATTTAGCAGCTGCGTCCTTGTCAACTATGATCCTCTTTTCTTCAGTAGCATCTTCTTGTCCATTAGTTACCTCAGCAACTCCCTCGACCTCTGAAAGCTCTCTCTTCAAGTCATTGGAAATTTTCACTAGCTGTTCTAGGTCATTTCCTAATATTTTAACCTGAATACCAGATCCTGTTAATGCAGTCATGTCCATTGAAGAGCTAGATATAGTAGCCTCAACTGGATAATCTTCTGCAATTTTTCCAATTTCACTAGCAACCTCTTGGCTTGTCTGATCTCTATCTGCCTTTAGCCCTATATATAGGCTTGTATCTGTTGTTGGCCCCATCATTCCTGCCTGAAGGGCTCCTGCCTTTTCAATACTTTCTATCTTAAGAATTTCATCAACTAGATCATCTATTATAGCTCTGCCTTCTTCTTTAGATAACTCTTCGTCTTCTAATGCAAATGTTGCTGTCATCTCTTCACTATCTGACTCTGGAATAAATACCATCCCAGTCTGAGCGGCAATTCCCGCACTGGCAACTAGAAGTACAATTGAAACTCCTACTACTACAATTCTTCTTTTTAGAGCTTTTTCCAAAAGTTTTTTGTACCCGTCTAATGTCTTTTCAAAAATCTTTCCTGATGGCTTTAACTCTTTCTTGAGTAGACTAGCACTTAATGATGGTACAACTGTGAGGGCTACTACTAAGCTGGCAATTAGAGAATAGGCAATTGTAAGGCCCATATCCATAAATAGCTGTCTAGATAGTCCATCCGTAAATAGGATAGGCATAAATACGCAGATAGTAGTAAGGGTTGATGCCACTATGGCTCCCGAAACTTCCTTTGCCCCTGCAACAGCAGCCTTTAAGGCTGGCACCCCTTCACTTCTCATCCTAAATATATTTTCAATTACAACTATACTATTATCCAGCAGCATTCCTACTCCTAGTGCAAGACCTGAAAGTGAAATCATATTTAAGTCTACTCCCGAGAAGTACATCAGTACTATGGCAAACATTATACTGATAGGAATACTTAGGGATACTACTAAGGTTGGCCTAATATTCCTTAGGAAGAAATACAGGATAAGTACAGCAAATATGCCTCCTAAAATCAGATTGTTTATTACAGAACCAATAATTATATCTATATAAATCCCTTGGTCCATCATTGGGATTAAAGCTAAACCTTTATACTCCTCTTCTAAGCTATCCATTTCCTCATTTAAGTTTTTCGAAAGATCTGCTGTTGAGATACTGCTTTGTTTCTGGATAGAAATCATTATTGCATCTTCTCCATTTACTTTAGCATATATGTCTTCTCTTTTCTCAACCAAGTCTACAGTTGCTATGTCTCCTAGCCTTACAACTGTGCTTCCCGTATCCATGATTACAAGGTTTTTCATTTCATCTGAGCTTGTAAAAGCTTCTCCAATTTTCAGGGAAAGCTCTTCATCTCCATCACTAATATATCCCGCTGGCATTGAGAAGTTTTGAGCCATTAAAATGTTGCTTACCATTTCTGCAGTCAATAATCCTTCGATCCCTGCACTTTCCAAAGCTTCATTTTTTTGACTTTCAAAATCAGCTTTTTGACTCTGAAGCAGGCTTTCTTGAACAGCAATTTGTGCCCTTAAATCTATATATGCCGAATTAATTGAGTCCTTTCCTGCTGACATATCAATTAACGCCTTTTCTAGTTCTGTATGAGTTTTCATTAGTGGTGTCAATTGTTGATCAACTGCATCTATTTGAATAGTAAAAGAATCAATAGACGCATTATATGAGTCAAGTAAGGCTTGTTGTTCCGTTGTTGGTGTTCCGCCTCCAATCTGTGCCTCAAGAGTAGCTTTTTGTCTTTCAACTGTAGCAAGTTCCGTGCTTAGCTGAGTCTTGGTATATTCCAAAGGAGTTATACCTGCTTCTAATTGGGCTATTTGATCTATTAGATTTTTTTGTTCAGTTGTTAGCTGATCTTGTTGCCCTCCCATTTGTTTTGCAAGAGACTCATTAAGCGCTTCAAGTTGTTTTTCCCCTGCTTCAATTTGGGCCATTGCCGTACTTAACTGCGAATCTAACCCACTTAAAATTTCTTCATTTATTTCTTCTATTTTTGCATTGTTTAATTTGACTTCTATTTGTTCCTCGACTAAACCTGAGGCCGTAAGGGCTCCTACTCCATGAACTCTTTCAAGTTCTGGAATTATGTTCTCAGAAAGCTCAGTAGAAAGCTCAGTAAGGTCTTTCCCTTCATAGCTAGCTCCAAGCATCATTACAGGCATCATGTCCGGATTCATCTTTATTACCATCGGTGCAATTACACCTTCATCTAACATTCCCTCTACCATATCAATTTGAGTGTTTATCTCTATTATGGCCGAGTCCATGTTAGTAGCATAGTCAAGCTCTAGCATTATCATACTTGAATTTTCCGAGGAAGTACTAGTAATATTCTCAACCCCTGACACAGTAGATACTGCTGATTCTAAAGGTTTAGTGACGTTTTCTTCAACTCTTTCAGGGCTAGCCCCTGGATAAGTTGTCATAATTATTACAAATGGAAATTCTGTGCTAGGCAGTAAATCCGTTTTTAGTTTTGTAAAGGATAGAAACCCAAGACCGATTATTAGAATAACCGCAACTAGTATTGTCATTGGTTTTTTTACGCTAAATTTTGATAACATTTTTTCTCCACTTCTTTTTTAGTTTAAATTAATTAAATGAGTTTTGTTTATTGAATTGATTGATTTTTTCAATTCCTTCCTAACTCAGCATTTTATTTTTGAAAACTGCGAATATTTTTTCTGTATCACAAGCCTGTCCTAAAAATCCGCTCTTCAATATGCCTTCCAGAGTGCAAAGAAGAATAAAACTTAATTCTTCTAATTCAAAGTCTTTTGGAAGTGCTCCCATAACCATTCCAAATCTAAAATACTCTTTCACACCTTCAGTAAACTTTGACATATATTCTTCTAGCATCTGTCCTAGCCTTGGAATTCTTTCTGCTTGTATAGCTAGTTCACAGTAAAACTTGGCCTCCTTTGGGTTTTCTTTCAAATCCTCTACAATGTCTTTTGCAAAATCCAAAAATGTCTCTTCGTACTCTTCCTTGCTTCTTATTTTCTCTATTCGTTCAAGATTACTTCCGTATAGTCTATTAAAATAGTTTTCCACCACCTCTACGAAGATATCTTCTTTCGCATCATAGTAGTAATATATTGAGGCTTTCCTTATATTAAGTTTCTCCCCCACTTCTCTAAGGGAGGCATTGTCATATCCCTTTTCAGTTACAAGGTCAAACATAGCTTCAAGTATTCTTTCTCTTGTGTTATTCAATTGTCCACCTTTCTCATATAGTATCAATTTAAAAATTTTACCTACCGTTAGGTAGATTATATCATAGTTTAATACCTGATTCAATAAATATTAATTTGGTTTAAACTATGTTTTCTAGCAGCATTACGTCCCCTAGGCATTCCATAAATAATCTTTAGTAAACTTGAAATTGATTATTTATAAAATTATATGCTCTGTCAGTATTGCTCAGTAGCCTTCGCAATGGCATGTAGCTTATTTACGATTGAAAAAACCGCCCTGCTTTCGCAAGGCGGCATATAACTTTTTGTTTATTTTTGAATTTTTCTTCCTATACTCTAAAAAACCTACCGTCAATATTATTCAGCTACAGCTACTGGGCCTTCAATAACTCCATTCCATTCTTCTGCATCTCTATTCCACTCAGGGTATTCTTTTGCAAGTTCTAATGGAGTGTCTAATCCAAATAATGCAACTATATTTCCTTCGCTATCGTGAATAGGTGCAAAAGTAGACCAGTTAACTACATCTTCTTCATTCCATCCAGATGGAGCGCTACTTGCAACATCATTATCCCAAGCTTCTGTAAACTGCCATTCCCATCCATAATCTGTCATGTATGGATCTGCATCTTCAATTGGCTCATAAGTGTCCATCATCATGAAGAAGTGAGGTCTTCCTTCCTCATCTACAGTTTCTCCATCAGGTTCAATAATATATGCATACATTGAACTATTGGCATCTACGCCTCTTTGTGCCACATCTGCCAAAGCTCTAAAGTCTGGGTCTGCCATTAATTCCATTGAATCAACATCATCTCCTACGGTTGCCATATACGCAACATAGTCATCAGCCCATTGTCCATCCAAATTCTCCATTGTGAATTTTTCAGTGTGGTCTTGTAAAACCTGAATCTCCGCTGCAAGATCTGCTGGCATTGCAGGCACTTCCGCTTCTTCTTCTCCGCCACTACAGCCAGTAAACACAAATAGCGACATTACTATTACCATCATTCCTACTAATAATTTTTTCATAATCTCTTCCTTTCTCTCTACATTTTTATACAACAAAATTGATTTTCAAGTTCAAAGATTAGTTTGTTTCCAATATAACACATTTTTTCCTATTTTTCACTATTTATTTTGCGCTTTTAATAGGCGTTTTTTGTTTTTTAAAGTTTTCTTCTTTACTAAAATTACACATTAGGTATTCCTATAGATTTTTTATCTATTCTTTTTCCTAGAACTAATTTATACCTGTTTATATCCACTCCTACAGTTCGCTTACTTTTACTTTAATATATTGGAAGTGTTACAAACAGAGCACTCATTCTATCCATTGTAATTTTTGATATTTCTATAGGGTATTTTGAAAAACTGTTAAGTATGGTAGAATTATTGTAGAATTATTAATGATGCAAAGTTAACACCAAAATATTTAAAAAAGAAGGAAAAATTATGAACTTACCAAATTGCCCAAAATGTAACAGCGAGTATACCTATGAAGATGGTACTTTATTAATATGTCCAGAATGTGCACATGAATGGACTCTTGCAGGCGCTCAAGCAGAAGCAGAGGCTTCACTAGTTAAAGACTCTAATGGAAATGTTTTATCAAATGGTGACAGTGTTACTGTAATCAAAACTTTAAAGGTTAAGGGAAGTAGCACTCCTATAAAGCAAGGAACTAAAATTAAAGGAATCAAGCTAACTGAAGATAATGATGGACACAATTTAAGCTGCAACGTACCAGAAATCGGCAGCATTAATCTTAAGTCTATATATGTAAAAAAGGCATAAGGAGATACTTACTCTCCGTTTCATACCACTATCCCAAAAGGATAATTTTAACTTTATCATTAGGATGAATTTGTGCTATTGTAAAATCACAAGTTTTTCCGTATAATATCCGTATAATAAGGGAAGATAGGCGGTGGAAAAGATGGCTTTAGACAAAAAAAATTAAAGCGAAAATTTTACAAATAGGAAAAAATTATACTGAGGTGCAAAAGATAGTCCTGCTTGGATCTAGGGCTAGAGGTGATAACAAAGAAAGCAGCGACATTGACTTATTTCTGATGGGGATTTATGGTTGCAAATCATAAACGATCGAAACTTGACTTCTCATATCTACGATGAGGAAACAGCAAGGGAAATATGCGAAAGAATTATTAAAGTCTATGCTGATGAATTCGAAAAATTGGCTGTATCTTTAAGTAAATAATCCTTATATTTTTATAAAAACAGACCCAACCTAGCAGCTGCTAGGTTGGGTCTTTATTTTGTACGTTCTAATTTAGTTCAGCCATTGAAAATCTTACATCTATAGATTTTTTTTCAATTTTAATATTAGTAATTTCAGTTGTCCTAATTGTAAAATCTGCATCCACACCATATAAAACAAGCATCAACTTATTTCCTCTCTTTATGGTATGATCAGTCTCAACCATCGCAAAGCTATAATCATAAAATTCATTTGGAAAAATTTCTTCCTTATTATAGTTATTTCTTCGGTTTTGAGCATTAAGCCAACCTCTAGATATTATTTTGTACTTTGAAAAATCCTTTTCACTTTTAAAGGCAAACTCTTTATTTTCATCAACTTCCTGCTCTAATGTCAGCCTACTATCTTCACCA
>CAYJHC010000072.1:0-10246 GCA_964370075.1 uncultured Oscillospiraceae bacterium
TTATATACCAGTTAGTGTCATTAGTCAATTTTCAGTCTAGACAAAGGAGCTAACACTCACTGTGGTGAGTACCAATGCCTATGGTGATAGGGCGAAGAGGAAAAAGTCTCGCTAAAAATCTGCCATTGCCCGCAGCCACGTTCCAACAACAAATGCCCACATTAGCACAAGTAAAATTCCAATTGCAGCTTCTCTTCTTGATTTCACTTCATAGCACTTAATTTCGTCATTACATCTTCGAGAAGAACCCAAAAATACTATGTCTATTAAACAAAAAATCCCCACCAGAATAATTAATATAATATTCAGCATTCCAAACAAATAATTTGTAGCATATTCTATTGCATATGAGATACCAACAGCAATCATCATAATACCAATAATCCAATGTATTAAATCCCCTATTGATTTTTTCTTAATTTTATCACTATAGCCCAAGCTTTCCAGTTGCAGGTGCTCTGTCGAATTTTTCTTTCCTCTTATTATCCAATAACTCTTTTGCATGAAAACTACTTCCAACCCATGTTTCTCCATTTCTGATTTTAGCTTTTCTACTTCAATATCATCTGTTGGAACTTTTATTACTCTTAATTCTTCTTTTGACGTATCTATATAACTTTGTTTTAGTTCAAACTCTAAGAAAACAGATGTTATTTTTTTTAAAACTTCTCCTTTTTCCGCCTTTGCATTAATATACTCATTGAAAGTTCTTAAATTATCATCATTAATAATGTGCAATTTCTTCATTTCTAAAACCTTACCCAAGAAGTTATGTCTATCATCCTACACAGTGCTCTAGCAAAAGCAATATCCGAGGCTTTTGGTTTATATGTTATCGTAAAAGTTCCCTGGCTTCCTTTCCTAATTGTTCTTGTATATCCATTTGTAGCATTTGCCATAATTATTACACTTGCAACATATGTCAATATCCCTCCCGGCGACAACTTTTTCCCATGCTGTTTAAAAAAGTTTGAAATTTGTGCCCTATTTACACTCACTCCTCCTTCAACACTTCTCATTTCTTCTTCGTTTAATGCCATAGCGTTTTTAGGCATTATCATTTCATTATTAATTTTCATAATCAAATTCCTTTCTTCTTGCTTTTTTGTTTTATCTTATTGCTTTTAGTTTTGCTTGAAATAACTTATAACTTTTCAATTAAAATGCCTTGTTCTGAACTAGCCTTTTTAATGAATTTTATTTTAATTAAAACCAACTCACAATCGCATACATACTTTCTAATCTAGATTTGACATTCACATAATATTAGCTCTACCAAAACCAATATCTTTTGTTTATTGCAATATGCGTTATTAACCCTAGCATAGCAAAACACAAAACGAGTAACAATATGTTTTTCCCCATTTCATTTTCAGCTAGCATTTCATCTGTCAACAGATATTTACCCTCTACTAAAATCTCTAATTCCCCGGGTTCAATTTGTTTAAATTCCACATAGTTTTCTTGTTCTTCATTAAAAATATAATAATGCTTTCCTTTATCAAAGCTTTTATCATTCCATACTAAAGTTATTTTGCCCGGCAAAGGATTGTTATCATTTATGCTAAACTCATATCCATTTTTATTCTCTTTTAAATTTATATTTAGGCTTAAATTATTATCAAAATTTACGATATCTCGACTTCTTAGCATAATTTTATACTCCTTCAGCCTATATATTAGATCCTCCCCTCTCCTATAATTTCTTTCTAACTCTTCTTTTTTTATTGTATAATCTTCTTCTATATTTTCATACACCATTGAAAAAGCATTAGTAGGTGCAGACATAACTTGAGAAATAAGAATATATGCAATAAAAGAAAATACTAATATTAATTGTCTTGTTTTTCTTTTGCCTTTACATTTTAAATTTTTTACGCTTTTCAAGCTACCAATCATTTACTTTTGAACCCTAACCCTTCTAATAAGTATTGCAAATATGTCATTTCTTCATAAGTAATTCTAGCTTCAACTGTAAGTCCATTATTTAGCAATGCAATGTCGCCCTCTTTATTTGATAAAAAGGTTTCCTCTGGCTCTATGGTAATTTTAAAATAAAGCTGACTTGAATCTTCTTCGTTTTGAGATATATTGCTATCAATTTTCAATACTTTTCCTTTTAAAGTACCATATATACTTTGTGGCAACCCTTGCACTTCCATTTCCACATTATCATTTTCATGAATTTTAGCTCTATCGGCGGGGCTTATCATAGCAGTTATCTCATGTTTATCATTTTCTGTGGAAATGCTAGCAATGGTCATTCCTGCTTGTACAACCATACCACTTTTATATTCTCCTAATAAATGAACTTTTCCAGAAATAGGTGCAATAACTTGTTGCTTTGTTTTAACCTTCTTACTCGCATTAGTTTCCGCCTGCATACTTTCTATTTCAGTATTTAAAGATAAGATATTTTTATCCGCATCTTCTAATGCAGTGAATTTTATATTACTCAGTAAAGTATCATTATTTTTAAGGGCATCTTCTATTTGCTTATCTGTATATCCTAAATCTTTTAGCTCTTCTGCTGAAATTTTTTCATTTGTTTTATTAGATATATATGACTCATATTTATTGTAATATAAGCTATCCTTAGCATTTTTTCCAAAATAGTTTTTTTCATCATTTATGGATTTTTTTAGTTTTTCATATTGGTAAATTTGATACTCATATTCACTAATTAAAGTTTCGTATACATCTGCTTGCAAATCATGTTGTTCCTTTTGGCTTTCTTTTTCAAAGCTTTTTATCACAAGCAGAACATCTCCCTTTGAGACCACATCACCTTCATTGATATTGATTTTTTCTATAGTGCCTGAGTAGGGAATCATAACATAGTTTCTATTGGCGCTATCTACTGTTCCCATACCTCTAACAACTGTAGGCTTAATTGTAGTCGCTGCCCATACTATTGTAGTAATTATCAGTAGTAATACCAATATAATAATCATATATCCAAAGATAGGTGGGTTCTTTTCATAAAGAAGCCTACTGTCTTTTAAATCATGTAAATTGTATATCTTTTGTTTCATTTTAACTCCCCACCTTACTAATTCAAGCCGAGCCTAAGTCATATTTTTTAATTCACCCTCTACCCTTATTCGGCAGCTTAAGAAAATAAATGAAATAACCAATAGTCACTACCACCATAGCAATTCTTGTTATTGTAAATAATGAATTATCACTTTCAAAAATATAGTATGTATGTAGCCATGCCATAAAATTGTTTGCCATATGTATTATAATAGATGCCAATACAGAGTTGAATTTTTCATAAAAATATATCATTATTAATGCACTTGTTACACTTGCAAAAAACCAAATAGGGGAAAAATTGTGAATTTCCACATTGCTTTTCCCTCCCCATCTGATTTTGAATTAAGTATAATTTATCACTTTAACTCTTAACAGCCCTATACCCCCAGCTGTTAGCATAATGACCATCGCAATATTCAATCCCAATAATCCATTAGCCCCCATATTATTTGCATAAAATGTTAACGCTAAGATTACAAAGTTGTTTAACATATGAAAAACCATGCAAGGTAATATAGAATTATATTTTTCAAATATAAAAACCAATAACAATCCCCCAGTTGTTGTGGCTATAATTGCAACTAGAGTTCCGTGTAAAATTCCAAAGGCTAATGATGATAACAAAGCCGCAACAACCACAGGCATACCTTTCTTAAATCGTGTATAAATAAGCCCCCTAAAACAAATTTCTTCGACAATACCTGCAATAACCACAGTTGATAAAACAACAACTATTGGATGCGTATCTAACATCAATATGTGCATCACATCTGATTCAGATGAGTACCAACTAGATGGTAGTGGCAACAAACTCAAAAAAATGTTTAGTGTAAAACCAAAAGATAATCCGCACATAATAACTGGTCCCATCTTTCTCATTGGCACCTTTCTTAAATTGATTTCTTCTAATATATTCCTATCTCTAATTCTAAAAGAAAACCAAATCAAAACAATAAATATAATACCCGAAATAATTGAAAATAGCATCTTGTATCTATCAGTATCAACAATAAATGTTCCCTGAACTAATAGAAATATTATAACGTATCCTAATCCTTTAAATACTGAACTCACAAAACGTTTCATCTCATCACCTATATTCCTTATCTTCTTCCTGATCCTAAAGCCATTCTTATACTAATGTGCGCTTCCTTCTTCCGGCTCATAGTATTTTAACAAAAGCTTCGCTATTGTTGACTTTCCACTTCCGCTATTTCCTATAAGTTCTCAAATACAATGGTATAACTTAGTGACATTGCAATTTTTTCCCCGCTACTATATTCTGATTTTTCTTAATGGGCATTTTCATTATCCAAATAAATGTTAATATACTGATTACTACCATTCCGAGTTTAAATACTATATTCGGGTCATTTGATAAATACTGCGGAGCAAACCACCCTACTAAATTAAACCCTGCGTGTTCAATGATACAAGGTATTATTGATTTAAATTTTTCAAAAAAGCAAATTGTAAAAAAAACACTTATCGCTGTATACAGCATCCAAATCGGAGAGCCATGACCGATTCCAAATAAAATAGCGGTTAAAATTGCAGCTACAATCAAAGGCATACCTTGCTTAAAACGTGTATAGATAAGACCTCGAAAACAAATCTCTTCCACTACACTTGCAACAATTACAATTGATAAAAAGGATAACACTGGCGATACTCCATTAAAATCAACCTCTGCTTCCATATAATCTTCATACCAAATTTCAGGAAAAGGAATAAGTTCAAAAAAAACATAGGTCATTGCAAAATTAAACGCTATCCCAAATATTAATAATGGGATAACCGCCTTTCCAGAGATATTATTTAGGTGGAGTTCTTTTTTAATTTTTTTGTGCCTAAATTTAAAAAAGAAACATATTATCAGTAAAAATACCAAACTTGAAATAATCGAAAGTGTCGATGTATAATTAGGACTTTTTTCAAAGGTTTCTATTATTGCACCAAAGTTTTTTTCATTAAAAAAAGTCAAACAAAGACACGAAAAAGCGATTATAAGAACAGCGATTATTACAGTTGAAAAATATGCAGAAAAATATAATAGACCTTTCAATATTGAGATTACAGTTTTTTTCATTTGATATTCCTCTCTACCTACAATTTCTTTTTAAGTATCTCCGTAATAGTAGGGGGAAAGTTATATTTCCTCCTACTATCATATTCCGTTATCTTCTAGGTTTACTATATCTCTTAGTTCTAGTTGGATTTTTATATCCAGCTTGAACAAGCAATTTACTAATTCTTTCAACTTCACTCCACGCAGCACTTTTTAAAGCCCAATCTAACAATTTCTTTAATGTGCTAATACTTTTTCCCCCTTCAACACTTCTCATTTCATCTTCATTTAATGCCATTGCATCTTTAGGCATTATCATTTCATTATTAGTTTTCATAATCAACTTCCTTTCTTTCAAATTACATTTTAATTTAAATTTAGTAGGAATAACTTACAAACTTTTCAATAACTAATATAAAAAATGCTGTATCCGGAATTAGCATTTTAGACAAGTCGATTTACTGTTGTGATTTCCACAACTTATAATACATACCTTTTTCAGCGAGTAATTCTTCATGCGAACCTTTTTCTACTATTCTTCCTTCGCCCATCACTACTATTAAATCATAATCTTTTATAGTGCTTAATCTATGTGCAATCATAATAACAGTTTTGTCACTTAACTTAGTATTTATCGTATTTAATATAGAGTTTTCAGTTTCAAAGTCTAGACTACTAGTAGGTTCATCGAATACAAATATTTCATTATTTTTTAAAAAAGCTCTTGCTAATGCTAGTCTCTGCCTTTCTCCGCCGCTTAAACCTTTTCCCGACTCTTCAAGATGCGTGTGATACCCCATTGGAAGTTTCTCTACAAAACTATGTGCCTCTACCATCTTTGCTATGCCTATTACCTCTTCTAAATTAGAATCTGGTTTGCTAAGTTTTATATTGTCATAAATACTTTTAGAAAATAATTCTACAGACTGCGGTACATACGATATACCTTTTCTCACTTCATTATTATTCATCTCTTTGAGGTTAGCGCTACCAATATGTATACTTCCTTCTTCCGGCTCATAGTATTTTAACAAAAGCTTTGCAATTGATGACTTTCCACTTCCGCTATTTCCTATTAGTGCAACCTTTTGACCTTTTTTAATTTTAAGTGAAAAGGTTTTTAAGGCTGCCGTTCTATTACCATATCTGAAAGTAATATTTTTAAATTCTATATTACCTTTTAATTCATTTTCGTGACTAGCACAAACTTCTTCTTGCTCTATATCACTATCTAATATTTCTGAAACTCTTTTCATAGATACATTTGCTTCTTGAATGTCAAGCTGTAGTCCAATAAGCCTTTCTAATGGTTCTAAAAAAAATCCGCTTAGCGTCATAAATGACATTAGCACTCCAAGGGTAGTGTCTCCATTAATAACCTGTTTTACCCCAAAGTACATAATCACAAGACTTCCAACTGCCGTTACAATTGCTGATAAGTTACTTTGTGCATTTGATAACATCCCTTCTCTTAACGTTAACCTCAGCGACTTAATATACTCCTTTTCTATTCCTTCTAAAACAACTTCTTCCCCCGAAACCGATTTTATAGTTTCGACTCCTGTTAAACTTTCAATTAACTCAGAATTTACTATTGACAATTGTTGCATCTGTTCTTCGTTAACCCTTTTATATGGCGGCCTGAACGCAAATACCAAAACCACACTTAAAATTGATACTAATATTATTATCCCAAACAGGCTACCATTTATATTAAACAACACAACGCCTACGATTATAGTCATAGAAATGTCCATGACCAATGTCAATGCAATATTTGTAAATATTTCTTTAATAGTAAAGGCATCCGAAAATCTTGTAATTATATCTCCAGTTTTTCTACTAGCAAAGAACTTTACTGGTAAGCTATAAACATGTTTAAAATAACCAAGCATCAATGGAATATCTATTCTTTGAGAAAGATATAACATTATTAGACCCCGTACAAATTCTACAACAACCTGAGTTACTGTAATAATTAAAAATATAACAAATACAGACAGTAACATTTTTTCTAAATTATAGGGTATTATTTCATCCATAATAATTCTATTAAATTGAGAAGCCACCAAACCTAGCACAGTCATTATTAGTGACGCAAGGATAGAATATATGAACAATTTTTTCTGAGGCAACAAAAGCTTCATAAACCTATAAAACATTTTGCTATTTTTTTGTTTTTCTTGTTCAAATTCTCCTGTAGGTAAAATAATCATAAGAATTCCCGTAAAGGTACTAAGAAATTCTTCTATCGCTATTTTCACCAAGTCTTTTCCAGGGTCTCCTACTATCACATGCCTCTTAGTAACTTTAAATATTACTACAAAATGACTCAACCCCTCTTTTGAAATAATATTCGCTATGCACGGCTTTGTGAATTCACTTCTAAACCCTGATGCGTCGACTTTTACCGGTTTGCTTGCGAAACCTAATTTTTCTGCACATTTACTTAACCCTATAAGGTTTGTGCCTTTAATATCCGTCCCCATTAGATCCCGCAACTTTGTTATTGTGGTATCTTTTTTGTAGTGCATGCATATCATAGCTAAACAGGCCGCAGCACAATCTGTCTCATCATGTTGTTTTACAAAAGTGTATTTCATATTACCTTCCAAGCAATCCCACCAATAATTAACTTTTTATATTTAGGTATATTATAGCACTCTCTATTATAAAAAAACTAGTTTTTTTTATAATTTTAAATATGTATTATAAAAAATATAATCATTTACTTTTTTTCAAAATAAAATACTCCTCATTCTACGCTAAGGAGTCTTGTTTTAGACCTAACATCAATTTTATCGTTTAGAATTGTTTCTTTGGGAGACTCACTAAAATTGTGCTCACAGTAATAACTTTAAATCATAATAAAACCGGCACTAATTGATACTATTATGTATCAATCAGCGCCACAATTAGAATACGATGGATTACTCCAAATAAGCACATATTCAAACAAGGGTGTCTTCTTTTCATAGAATAGCCTACTGTCTTTTAGGTCATGTAAAGAGCATCTCTTTTATTTCATATCAAATTTTCCTAATTGTTTCACAGGTTAGATCATCCAGGTATTTATATTACCGCAATTATTCCAGCTACATATAGAGTTGCTTTTTCAAACTGCCTGCAATATTTCCGTAGACAGTTTGAATTGGGTTTCCTGATTAACATTAATTACGGTACAGTTCTTTACTAATGTTGACTACTTTTATGAAATTCTCAAATTTAAAGTACTAAAGCAATGAACACCACTATATAAAAAAACATTATCCTAGCAGCTATACCAAATTTCAGTTTTGCTTTTAAAAGATTTTCGAAGTTTTCTTCAAAATTATTATCCATAATAGTTTTTTTCTTCTTGAAATATTTTTCCCCTAACAAGGTTAAGAATACTATTCCTAACATCCCCAGTGCTATCAAAATATTTTTATCTATATATATAGTTATGACACTTTCAGCATCTGTGTCTCTGAACATCCATATATAGCAGGCAATTAAAGCAGCAGTAACACTTCCGATATGCTTTAGCCATCTTAAATATTTTTTTGTGTAATTTTCTTGGATTTGTCTAAGCGGTTCTTTGCTGAATTCATTAATCCTTTTTTCTTCACCTTTGATTATGTAATATTTTTCATGCTCTAATAATAACTGCAAATGATACTCTTTTATTTTTTCTTTAATTTCTTCTTTCCTATTAAAGTTCACCTCAACTACGTCTATTACTTTTATTCTTTCTTTTCCACAATCTTCTTTTGAAGTACCTTCGACAAAACTAGCTTTAAGCCACCCAATTTTTTTGATCAAAATATTGTTTTTTTGATACTTGATATTTAAATATTTTTCGAAATTTTCAGTTTCTCTTACATAGCTAAACCATTTCTTTATTTCCATTTTCTTCACCTCGTATTATTAAAGTATATCTTTATTTAATGCTAATAATACCATTCAATGTTCTAACCTTTCCTACAACTTTAGAAAATTTATACATCGCTGCATTTGGAATGTAAGACAAGTTAATTCTTTTTAACTTTTTCTTTATTTCTTTGTAAATATTATCGAAATTGAAATTACCACTGCACTTAATAAAATTGTTTTTCCTATAAATAAAGTTTCGGCAAGATTCTCATGATTTAGAGCATATGATTCAAGGGTACCTTTGAAGATAAGATATACCACAAATAACACAACAACACCTACTATTGAAACTAATACTTTAATTGAATCTTCTTTTTTCATCACAAATTTCCTCCTTAACATGATGTTTCTATATTTCCATTAAATGCTAAGTATTTGAATATCCCCACAAACAACCCTCCCTTACTATTTACGCAAGCTGTTTATCAAAGTAATGCCATTTATTATTATTGAAACTATTACCAATGTCCAAATCACTTTGATCATATCAGGTTGAGTATCCATAAGTGCTGGCCAGTCTTCTGCCTCTATCCACTTAACATTGTCATTGTATGCAAAACAAGCCGCTAATGCAGTCAGCGACAAACTGATAAACCTAAAAACATCAGGATTCTTTCTTTGAATATACCATACTATATTAAGTATGCCCGTTATTGCAGCCCCTATTCCAAATATAATCCACATATATTAACCTCCAATTTGATTTGTACTTTCTTGTGAATATACATTATTATTCCCCATTAACAGCAAAATGGTAATTATATTAAATATAATTGCATAATTAAAAATATAAAATATTTATTGACAGCACAAAACGTTCGTAATATAATAGAGCAAACAAGGAAAAGTTAGTAAAACTTAGTTAACTACATGGTTATAACAATGATTATGTTAGCAGAATTACTATTAATAGTAAAACGGGGGTAATGCGGAGGATTGATATATTGAATTATAAAAGTAATAATTATAAAACATTAAAAGTCAATTACCCAAATATAACAATGCCACAAAATATAAATTTATAGTAAAATAAGAGAAAGGAAAAGGGAGATGAAAAGAAAAATTATAGCTATCCTATCTGTAATGATAATTTCCTCATTACTGGTTACACCATACACCGTTAATGCAGGTACAACCATCGCTTTCAGTAGCAAACATACATATAGTACAGTATATATCAGCTAGCCAAGCGGCTTCTACACAAGCCCACTACGACACCCTAGA
>CAYJHC010000073.1:0-10148 GCA_964370075.1 uncultured Oscillospiraceae bacterium
TTACTGCATAGTTTACCAACAAATTTGGTTTCATTTGAACCATATGTGCTGGCCATTCTTGACCTTTAGATGCAACTACCAAATCCTCTGCTTCTTTTCCTATTTTTTTAGCTGCCCTTGCACTACCCTCCGCAAGCATTTCTCCAATTCCTTTTTCCTTTAGTGCAATCTTCTTAATCAAAGGTCCAAACACACTTGAGTTGCCAAAGTTAAGCTCTAATCCATCTGTATCTTCCTTTGTAATAATTCCATTTTCATAACAGTCCATAGCCCAAGCTATGGTAGCACCACAAGAAATAGTATCAAGACCATACATATTGCAAAGCTGATTTGCATGACAAACATCCGCAAGATCTGAACTGCCACAATAAGAGCCAAAAGTGCAACAAGTTTCATACTCAGGTCCACCATACTCCGGGTCCGCCTTACCTTCAATATCAACCGCAGCCTTACATCTTATTGCACACGCAAAACAAGTCTCTCTCTCTTTTAGCACTGTAGTTCTGATAGCTTCTCCACCTATATCAAGCCAATTATCCAAGGTTCCAGCATTCCAATTGTAAGAAGGTAAGAAACCTTCTCCACCATTTCCTTCTACAGTATCTGCCGAACCATTTAATGATAATCCAACAATTACTTCGTTAGCTGCCATTCTTTCTTTTGTGTTCTTTGTAAGAGTTTTCATTCCGACAGGATCATGAGGTTTCACAGACAATCCTTTTTTCACTACAAAAGCTTTAAGGTTTTTAGACCCCATTACAGCCCCAACTCCGTTTCTTCCATTTGCTCTACTTCTTTGGTGCATAATCGCTGAGTATTTCACCATATTTTCGCCTGCAGGTCCGATTATTGAAGCTTCTATTTTATCGCCTAATTCTTCTGCCAAAATATCTTCGACTTCTCCCGTAACTTTACCCCATAAATGACCTGCTGACTTAATTTGCACTTCTTCTCCATCTATGAATAGGTAAACAGGCTTTTCTGCTTTTCCAGAGAAAACTACAGCATCGTACCCATTTCCCGCAAGGGCTGCTGGAATATATCCGCCTACCTGCGAGTCTCCACAGGTTCCTGTTAGCGGGCTCTTTGTTGTTACGTTCATTCTGCTTTGACCACTTATTGGAATCCCTGTAAGTGGAGATACAGAAAAAATTAATAAATTTTCTGGGCTTAAAGGATCAACTTTCGGGTCCATGTTCTTTAACATAAGATACATACCTAATGCAGAACCTCCTGGATATTTCCTATATGTTTCCCAGTCCAATTTCTCCGTGTTTACACTTTTGCTGCTTAAATCCACATATAAAATTTTAGCATCTTTCATAACTTACCGTTCCTTTCATAATTTGAAATAATTCTTATATCTGGACGGTCAATGCAAAAAAATAAAGAAGTTTTTGAATTCACATCCAAACAACTCCTTTGCAAAAGGCAGGCACATAACCTCTCATGAACCCTAACGTCCTTGCATACTCTTTAGGCCTACAAGGCTCGGAGAATTAATTACCTAAATTATACAATGCAATAAACTGAATTGTCAATCAACTTCTATTTTTTTATCAATTTTCTATTGCATTTAAGCCTTTCCCCCTAATTTGATTTTCAACACCACTATACTCAATCATAAGATTATCGCAACAAAAAACGTTTCTATTGCAAATTCAAGTAATAGAAACGTTTTTTCATCAGCATATCGATATTAGGCAAATTGTACAGTTAAACCGAAACCTTCTTTAATGCCAATTTGTATATTTCTTTTATCTCCAAAAAATCTTCCTTATACATATATTCATTAGGTTGATGTTCTGTCAATTCCCTTCCTGGAAACATAGGGCCAAAGGCTACAGTATTTTTCATGGCTCGCGCATATGTTCCACCACCCATTGTTATAGGAGAGCTTTCTAAGTCTTTAGATATTTCTCTGTACGCACTCATAAGAGTACTTATTAATTCTCCATTTTTTTCAAGGCAAATCGGATTCTCCCAAGACAAAAACTCAAATTCGAATTCGCTAGATAAAAGAACTTCACTAATCGAATTTTTTACTATGCTCTCACTATAGCTTATCGGAGTTCTTACATCAATATCTATAATGACATTCTCATCATCTGATGAAACAAGCCCTACATTTACTGTGGTTCTCCCACTTTCCTCATCTTCAAATCCACATCCAAGCTGCTCTCCATTCAAGCTATCACCTATAACTTTTTTATATTCATTACCAAGTTTACAATCTAGCTTCTTCATCAGTTTAGTTATGGCATTTTCACCTAATTCTGGCATGCTTCCATGAGCTGAGTCTCCTTTTTCTTCAAATACTTTCATTTCGCCATTTTTATTTAAAATTTTTGCTGTAGCCCAGTCAGGTACCATATTTGTTGCGTTTCCTCCTTGAATGAAGTCTACACCGCCATCCTCTTTTCTCATTAAAAGCCTAAGACTTAATAGACCTTTTTCTCCATACACCACTGGGAAGTCCGCATCTGGAGTAAATCCCATAGTTGGAAGTTCTTCTTCTCTCTTATAAGCTTCAACATCTCCCCAGTCTCCAGTTTCTTCAGAACAACCAAAAATTATTCTTATTCGGGATTTTAAATTATCACCTTCTTCCTCAAGAAGTTCTTTCATTGCATGTATAACTGCAATTGTCGGCCCTTTATCATCGCAAATGCCACGTCCAAACAGCTTTCCCTCTTTCTCAACTAAGCTAAATGGCTCTGTCTCCCAATTATTCCCTGGAGGAACTACATCTAAATGAACCAATATCCCAAAAAGATTCTTACCATTTCCTATTTCCCCATAACCATAAAGGCCTTTATTGTTCTTTGTTCTAAATCCATATTCCTTACAAAGGTTAATTGTATATTCCAAAGCTTCAGCAGGACCTTCACCGAAGGGCATTTCTGCTCCTTGAGTTTCTCCACTAACACTATCTATTTCAATTAATCCTCTTAAGTCTTCTATTATTTTCATAGTTATTTTGCACTCTTTCCATGATTTACCAAATAATCAACTCCCCATATTTCTTATAGTCTATTATATTAGTTTTCCAGAATTTATCTCAAAGTTATTTTTTCATTGGAACATATTCAACATCAAACCCAAAATGCTTAGGCCCAAAGCAAGCTACTCCTGCTTCACTCTTCCACATTTCTGGCGCAGGAAGACCCAGTACTGTAACCTTCATCCCTACTTTTGCATCAGGGTTTGTTACAGGAATTCCCTCTTCATCAAATAAGCAAATTAAATCTGGGCACGTAACATCAACATTACCGTTTTTATATGACATTAGATTTTCGTTTTTGAACCAAATTCTATATTCATCACCATCAAATTCTTTTTCACCCTTAATGTATAAGTCTCCAAAGTTAAATCCATCCCTTAATTCCCACGGGGTATCTGTAACTTCGCCTTTAAATAAAATTTTGCCATCAAACTTCTCAGCAATCTTTTCAGGAACGCTTTCTCCTGCTTCTTTAGCAAACCTTAAGGTCTCGCCAATTTCTAAAGCATAACTAATCGCTCCAACTATTACCGACTCTCTATATTGCTTTCCTGTCATAGGGTGATCCACAACAGTAATAATATTGTCGCTTGCAACTGCCATTGCTCTTACCATATCCTCTGCCCTAAAATCATCTACAACATTTTTCAGAACTGCAACATCACCAAATTTTGTTGCCAATCCCATAGGAGCAATTGGGATATTATTAATGAAATAAGTAGAGTGTTGAAGTTCAGGAACCGATCTGCCTGCCGGATCCCCATCTACAATTGGTAGTCCCAATGTACAGGCAATATGAAGTGCTTCCGCAGTGTTCATCCCTCCTAGCTCGGTAGAAGAAAGTGCATAAAAATTAACATTCATACTTTCTTCAAGAGCCTTAAGCGCTAGTATTGCTGGGTTACCGTCATAAATAGGAAGCCTAGCATATCTAGGGTCACTTTCTCCTCCATCCTCTGGAGTAGGTGCTCCACATCCATAGGGAGTTGCGATATATGCATCATCAGGAACTTCATCTGCAGATATTACTTTCAGTTCTCTTCCTAATTGAAAATCCTCTTCCATCATTTTTAAGCCTTCTTTTAGACCACCGCCACCGCCTGTCCCCACAACAGTGCAACCGTATAATAAATCTATAATATTTTCTTTTGAATATGTTTTCATTTTGAGCCTCACTCTTCTAATATTTCTTTAGTGTCTTTTCTATACTTACAAAGTATACTTAATTTCTTAATCAAATTATGCCCTTTGCCCTTATTTGAAAAACACTCCTAAAACTTTCCATTTTTCTTTACCACTATTTACAGTTAAGGTACTAGGGAATTTATTTTATTACAGTCTTTCTTCTGTAACTCCTCCTACTTAGTAAATAGCTTATAAATTACAATGTAAACAACTAATGATATTATCGCACCATTAAAACTAGCTAACCCAAATGTAATAAATAAAGAACCTAAAATTCCTATAGCTAGGGAAACTATTCCTATCCAGTTTACACCTGGCTTCACCTTCCAGTTTTCCGCCTTTCCTTTTCCTATTATCCAATAGTCTGCAATCATTATTCCAGCAATAGGTGTAATAATAGCACTTAAATAAATCAAGAAACTCTCGAAGTAAAAAATAATTTCAAAAGATCCTGCAACTGTCCCTACAACTCCACAAATTCCAGCAACTACTGGCCTATATTTGTCATCCAACTTCAACACATTCATAAAATCCAGTCCTGTTCCATATGCATTTGCTGCATTGGCTGGCCAGGTAGATAATATTAATGCAACCAATCCTACAACAGGGATTCCAATCCCTACAAATATTACCGTAACATCTTCACTACCAACACTTATTGCAAGTAAGGCTCCTGCTACAAGAAGCAAAACACCTAACGGAAATATTCCAATAAGAGATGATTTCAGCACGTCTGCTCTAGTTCTTTGATATCTAGTATAATCTGCTGCAGTTATCGCGCCTATGATGAATCCTCCAAGTACCACATCAATCCCAACTAATATGCCCATTTTTTCTGTTGGCATGTAATCCCAAAATACAGAACTAGATGTATCACTTATAGCTATATATACTGCAACCACAACTACAACTATCATTACAGGCACTGCAACAATATTCAGGACTTTTAATCCATTAAACCCAAATACCGCCGTACTGGTCATAATCACTCCCCAAATAATTACCGAAACTGGAATTGGTATAGATATTCCAAAAGAAGTCTCCATAAGGCCAGAAAAGGCTGCTCCGCATATATTAGCGTTGATTGCAAACCACCCTATTGTAGATATCCCCAGTATAAGGGAGATGACAAATTGGCTTCCTCTTTCGCCAAAGGAAGAGCCAGCAATAACAATTGAAGGAACACCTAAGTCTCTTCCCATAATGCCAAGTATTGTGCACAATAGTACTATAATTCCATAACCTACAGCTCCTGCGATTAACGCTTCTGATAATTTCATTCCGCTTATCAATAAACTTCCAGTCCACAAACTTGATGCCGTTATCATATAACCTGCTTGAATAAGGCCTACCGATATCCAGTGTTGCCTTTCTTCTAATGGCACCTTATTTAATGCAACTAGTTCTATAGACCCTTTCTTTTTCTCTGCCATAACTTCCTCCTTAATATTATTCATATAAATGCAGTTTTAAATTAACTTAAATATATCATAAATCCACTTTGTATTCATTGTTCTTCAGATTAATCTTTCTCATCGTTTTCATGCATATGCACAAAAATTTAATTGCTTTATTTCATCCACAATGTTATACTAGCAGATAATTAATATGTCACAAATGTTTTTTGAAGATACATAGTATTTATTACAATTAGGAGACAATTTATGAGTGTAAGTATACAAGACTGCTTTAATTTGCCCTCTTTATCAGGAGGAATATTAGTTGCAGGAGAAAAAGGGCTTAGTAACATAGTCACTGCCGTTTCAGTATTAGAATTTGATGATGGATACAAAGTTGGGGAGATAAATAGTATTTCATCTCATAACGAACTTCTAATTTCATCTTTTTACACAATTAAAGACAATGTAGAAGCTCAATGTGAATCCATTAGGTACTTCCAAAGTACTGGTAATGTAGGCTTAGTTTTACTTTATACAGGAACTGTTGTGAAAACTGTATCAACGGAGCTTATTGATACTGCCAACGAAATAGGATTTCCAATTTTGATTTTTCCAGATAATCATCACTTAATTAGGTATTCTGATATTATTAGTGATGTGATGGAAACTGTTCTCACAGAAAGTAAAAGAGAAAATAGCTTGAGCAAAAATATCCTAAAAATAATGGCTAATTTTCCAGAAAATTCTCGAAACCTAGATACACTTTTACAAGTAATTTCTAACCAAAAAAAAATCTCCTTATTTCTCTGTGATGAAGAAGGCCTTTTAATTTCGAATGGATTTTGGCCCCTCCATACAACCTTAGACTACCAATATCTTTCTTCTATTTCCAACCTTATAGAAAGTGACGAAAAGATTACGTTAATACAAGATGACTTACCCGTTGATATTTACTCTTTATCTATTAGCCTAGATAACTCTTCCTTTAAACTAATGGTAATTGACCAAGGAAAAAATGTAACTAAGACTTCCCTACTTGAAATAGAAGAGGTTTTATCTTTATTCACTTCAATATACAACTACAACTCCTTCTTTCACGCAAAAGGAACACTTATTGAAGCCTTATTACGGGATGACACATATTTAGTAGATAAGATATCAAAAACCAATAAAATTTCTCTACAAAAATTAAAAACCGTAAGCATAGTCAAGAATAAAACCACAATCTCTATCCCAATGTCCAGCGTTTCAAATAACTTAAACCAATTCCCCCTCCATCATGCAATAAATAAAGGACAGTTAATTATTTTAGGCACTGAAAAAAATATGGAAGAAACTTTTAATAATTACCTAAACGATCTTTTAGAAAAAAACAATACCTTCTCTATGTTCACCGCAAACATTAATGATACTGACTTTATCTCTACCTATGATAAGATTCAAATAGCTATCCCTTATTTAGAAAAAATATTCAAACAAAAGAATATTTTTAGTGAAAAAGATTTAGACTTTGCTTTGACCCTTCATAAAATAGTATTCGAAGGGCACGAAAGCATAGAAAACTATTTATCAATAACTAAGCCTTTAATGCATGAATCTGCTGATGAACTACTAGAAACATTATCTACCTATTACCTTGACTGTGGGTCAGAGGTCAAAGCCACTAGCGATTTGCTATATGTTCATAGAAATACAATTCAATATCGATTTCAAAAAACAAAAAAAATACTGGGCTATGATTTTTCAAAGCTCCCCTACCTTTTTGATGTCTATATTTCTTGCGCACTACATAGATACTTTAACTAATAAAGAATTACCATCTGCCATTACGAAACTTTATTAAACAATACTGCCAGAGCAGCAGTTCACCATACACAATTAGTTTCAGATTTATTAAAGGCTACGTATGAAGAAAATTTTGTTTAGATTCAAAAAAATTTATAAGGTATTGTTTTATGCATTTCACTAAAACAGTTTCAAATATCCCTTACCAGTTGCTTAAACTATAGGCATTATTCCACCTAATATCCTCTTAAATTATTTCAATTTTGAGAAAAAATATTTTCCCTCTCTATATTATTTAGTTGTAATTTCAAAGCGTAAAAAAAAGTTTGTTAAATTTTTATATATTTTATAATTTTGACACAATTATCACTTGACTTATATATGCTCAAGTGATAGTATTTAGCTATCATATGCACAAAATATTGTAAGTTATTTTGAGTTATAAATTATATTTTAAAAAACTAAAGGAGAGATAAAAATGGGTAAGTTAATACAACCTTACATTGACGCAGCAAAAGCTAAAAACCCTCACGAGCCAGAATTTCTGCAAGCAGTTGAAGAAGTTCTAGAGTCACTAGAGCCAGTTCTAGAAAAATACCCTGCTTTCGTAGAAGCAGGTATCGTTGAGAGACTAATTGAGCCAGAAAGAGGAATTAGTTTCAGAGTAGCTTGGGTAGACGATAATGGTAAAGTACAAGTAAATAGAGGCTACAGATACCAATTCAACAGCGCTATTGGACCTTACAAAGGTGGTTTAAGATTTGCGCCAAGTGTATACTCAGGAATTATCAAATTCTTAGGATTTGAGCAAATTTTCAAGAACAGCTTAACTGGACTTCCTATTGGAGGTGGTAAAGGTGGAGCAGATTTCGATCCAAATGGAAAATCAGACGGAGAAATCATGAGATTCTGTCAAGCATTCATGAACGAGCTATATAGACACATCGGACCTGAAACAGATATCCCTGCTGGAGACTTAGGTGTTGGAGCTAGAGAAATCGGTTACATGTTTGGCCAATACAAAAAAATCGTAAACAGATACGAAGGAGTTCTTACTGGTAAAGGTCTAAGCTACGGCGGACTTTATGGAAGATCAGAAGCGACTGGATACGGAATCGTATACTTTGCAAACGCAATGCTAAATGCATGTGGAGAAACTCTACAAGGAAAAACTGTTGCTCTTTCAGGTTTCGGAAATGTAACTTGGGGAACTGCAGAAAAATTAGAAGAGCTTGGTGCTAAAGTAGTTACTATCTCAGGCCCAGACGGATACATCTATGACGAAGATGGAATTAGCGGTGAAAAGGTTCAATACCTATTAGACCTAAGAGCTTCAGGAGAAAACATCTGTGAGCCATTCGCTAAGAAGTACCCTTCAGCTAAGTTCTTTGCTGGTCAAAGACCTTGGGGCGTAAAAGCTGACCTTTATATCCCATGCGCAACTCAAAACGAAATCAGACTTGAAGACGCTAAAGAAATCGTTGCAAATGGTGCTAAATTCGTTTGTGAAGGTTCTAATATGGCTTCAACTAACGAAGCGATTGCATACTTACAAGAAAACGGCATGATAGTAGGCCCATCTAAAGCTGCTAATGCTGGTGGTGTAGCTTGCTCTTGTATCGAAATGGGACAAAACTCAGGAAAAACTGTATTCTCTTCAGAAGATGTACACAAGCAACTTGAGACTATCATGGTTGGTATTCACGATAGCTGTAAGAAAGCTTCAGAAGATTATGGATTCGGTTATAACCTAGTAGCTGGTGCAAACATTGCAGGATTCCTAAAAGTTGCTGACGCTATGATGGCACAAGGGGTTTAATCTTATTTTAGAGATTCTAAACCTTGAGAAAAATTGAAAAATCAATTGTTTTTAGAACGGTCATGTGTTATACTATGACCGTTCTATTTTTTATTATCGACTTTAAAAGGGGGAAAAAAATGTCACACAATTCACACTCGTTAGCTAATCCTACACCAATAGGGCTTTTCGGACTAGCAATGGTAACTTTCGTTGCTTCATCTGCAAAATTAGGGCTAACTGACGGATCATCATTAATAATTCCATGGGCAATTTTTCTAGGTTCTGCAGCCCAACTATACGCATCAATCGTAGATGCTAAACTAAACAATACGTTTGGAGCCACTGCCTTCGCAGGATATTCTTTTTTCTGGTTCTCAGTAGCAATGACATGGGCTATTCAAAACGGCATGTTTGGTGCAGAAATGCAAGCTAATGCTGACGTACACCAAATCGGATTTGCATATGTTGGATATTTAATATTCTCTTTATATATGACAATTGGCGCGTTAACTACAAACAAGAACTTATTCTTTATATTCGTCCTAATCGACTTCCTATTTATTGGCTTAGCTCTAAGCACTTTCGGAATAATGGAGCATGAAATGCATATGCTAGCAGCTTATACTGAGTTTGCAATTGCTTTGCTAGGTTTCTATGGTTCAGCTTCATCTGTATTAGAGACCACCTACGGAAGAGTAATCCTACCTGTTGGATCAGCATTTATTAAACTAAAACCAAAAGCATAATTTCAATCGCATTAGAATTTTAACAAAAAAAATAAGAACAAAAAATAACGGAGTAAGATATAATCTTACTCCGTTATTTATATTAGCTTGCTAATATAAATTCGCTACCTGCCATTGCGAAGGCTACTGAGCAATACTGGCAGAGCATACAATCCTATAAATAATCGAAACTAAGTCTTCTAAAGATTATTTATACAATCTACTTATGAAAAAGCCTCCTAGATTTC